>JASFHC010000045.1:0-12278 GCA_050123435.1 Desulfobacterales bacterium | reverse complement strand
TTATCTTTCTGTTTTCAAAGAACTTTTTAAATAATTCTACAGGAACTAATTAGTGACCATCCATAAATCTTTATTGGGCACAAATTAAGTTTCCAATGCAGAAATGAGCAATTTTTCGCAAGGTCAAGGAAATCAAGGAATGCCGCGGAGGCCTACAAATGGTACACCGCACAAGGTATTCCGAAGATTGACGCAGAGATTGCGGAAAAGGGCCATTTCTGGATGGAAACTAACTAAGTGAAATAATAAGTATTGTCAAGATCTTTTACATTTTATCATTGGTGGGCTCCATAAGTCATTGAGAAGTCAAACGGTTAATTATCCATAAGCCTAAAAGATAGACCGGAAAGGCGTTCTGTGGGCTTGTTGTTTCTAAGTGCAATGTTCAGGGCCTTTTTTGTACCTACTATAATGACCAGATTTTTTCCTCTTGTCATTGCAGTGTATAACAAGTTCCTCTGCAGAAGAACAAAATGCTGGGTCATTATTGGCAATAACACAACGGGGTATTCGGATCCTTGTGACTTGTGAACCGATATGGCATATGCCAGGGATATTTCATCCAATTCCGTAAAATCGTAAGTTACAATCCTGCCATAGTAGTCCACCGAGAGTTGTTTTTCTTTTTTGTTAACTGAGCTTATGATTCCGATATCTCCGTTGAAAACCTCTTTTTGATAATTATTTTTCAAGTGCATTATTTTGTCGCCGATTTTGAAAGCACTGCCCATGGCTTCAATCATAACCGTGGTTGGATTTAAGGTCTCTTGAAGTACCTGGTTGAGGTTAGTCGTACCGATCAGGCCTTTATGCATCGGGGTTAGAACCTGAACCTCGTACATTGGATCAAAATCGAAACGTTCAGGAATGATTCGGGTGCATAATTCAATAATCGTGGAAACCACCTTATTTAGATTATGTTGTTCTATAAAGTAAAACTCGGAAACACCGTCCGAATCACTCAGAGGCTTCAGAACCGGTGATTCCCCCTGGCGAACCCTGTGAGCATTCACAACAATAGGGCTTTCCTGGGCCTGCCTGAAAATTTTTTTTAGATAAAAAACCGGTATGAGTTTTGATTTGATCATATCAGAAAGCACGTTGCCCGGACCAACGGATGGAAGCTGAAAAATATCGCCAACCAGTATCAATATAGAGGTCATTGGAAGTGCCTTTATCAGATGGTACATTAAAAGGGTGTCCATCATGGAAGCTTCATCAATGATCATTGCATCTGCATCAAGAGGATTATCCGGGTTTTTTTCGAACAGACCCTCTTTGAAATTAAATCCAAGCAATTTGTGAATGGTTTTTGCCTTGCTTCGGGTAACCTCAGATAGCCGCCGGGCTGCCCGTCCGGTAGGCGCCGCAAGAAGAACATGTTTTCCAAGGGCTGAAAAGACCGCATTGATCGATCTAATGAGTGTTGTTTTACCGGTTCCCGGTCCCCCGGTTATGATAACCGCTCTGTGGATAAGTATCTTTTCAAGGGCAGCAAGCTGTTCGAAAGAGAGGGTTATGGCAAGTTTTTTTTGAACTTCTTTTGCTATACGCTCCGCGTCTATACCCGACGGCATCACGGGAACAGATAACAGGGCTTTCAGTCTGTTTGCTATACCGGTTTCCGCCTGATGAATTTCTTTCAGATAAACAATTTTGTTGTCCGGGTCGTCCGGTGCATTTTCAATAACAAGTTCTCGGGCAGCACAGAGCCTATCAATTTCATTCAGGGTTACACTCGGATTTATCTGAAAAAGATTTTCGCAACGATTAACCAATTGATCTTTGTAAACAAAAACATCTCCTTGATTTGTGACTTGTTCCATTGCATGGATAATGCATGCTCTCACCCGCCGGGGTTGGTCTTTTTCAATACCCAGCTTCTGAGCCACGGTATCGGCAAAATAGAACCCTATACCTGGAATATCCGTTGTTAAACGAAAAGGGTCTTTGCGGATGATGTTGACAGCATCTGAACCATATTTTTTGAGTATTTTTGCACAATAAGTGGTTTGGACACCCATACTTTGCAGAAACTGCATTAAACTTCTTGCAATGTGATGGTCTTTCCAGGCGTTACATATTAATGCGGCTTTCGCCGGTCCAATCGCTTGAACTTCCAGCAGTTTCTCAGGGTGTTTTTCTATTATTTCAAAAGTTTTCTCTCCAAAACAGTTGACGATCCGGTTGGCCATTGAAGGTCCAATTCCCTTGATAATTCCGGATTCCAGGTATTTTCTAATCCCGTCGATGGTTGCCGGCAAAATAACTTCATACGATATAATTCTAAACTGATGTCCATATCTGGGATGGGTTTCCCAGGCTCCTCTAATTTTAAGGGTTTGGCCCGGATTGACCGCCGCCATTGTGCCGACGATAGTTACAATATTATGGGTCTTGCTGGTCTTAAACTTTGCAATGGTATAATGATTTTCAGCATTGAAATAGGTAATTCTTTCCAGACATCCTTCAAGGAAGCTTGTGGGAAGGGGTTTATTCATAAGAATTAATCACTACTGATTATGGGCAAGGATCCAGCCAACCGCGTCTAGAAGATCCCGGGCAACAAGGTCGGGAGTAATTGATTTTTCTTTCAAAATCTTTTCAGCTTCATGTCCGTTACCTGTTTTTACCAAAACTGCGTGTCCGCATCCGGCATTCCGGGCACATTCGATATCCTTTGCACTATCGCCAACCATAACCGAGGTTGCGATATCGATCCGGTATTTCTGCTTGGCCTTAAAAATTAGTCCCGGATTTGGTTTTCGGCAACTACATCTGTCTTCCGGGACATGCGGGCAATAGAATATATCTTTTATTTGACCGCCGTTGGATGTGACGGCCCTTTTCATCATGGAGTGCATGTAATCGAGCCCTTTTCTGGATACCATCTTACGATTGATAACTGATTGGTTTGTAATAATAATAGTGGTAAATTCATTTAACGTCAGCAGCTTTATCGCCTCTATACTTCCGGGTAGAAACTCAAATTCAGACCAGCTTTTGATGTAATCCGGAGAATCCCGGTTAATAACGCCGTCCCGGTCCAGAAAAACAACTTTGCGGAGTGGTAGTGTTTTCATTGTCTTCTGCAATTGCAAAGGCGTCCTTAAACCCCTTTTGAATCATAGTTTCTTCATGTTTATTTGCCTGTTCTAGAGTGGAGAATCTACCCACCCGCACCCGGTATAATACACCATGCCCATCATAACATATTGTTATATAAGAATATATATTTGATCGGCCAAGTGTTTGTTTCAGTCTTTGAGCGTTTTCCAATTCGCTGAATGCACCGATCTGAACGGTAAAATTTCCTTGGTAGTAGTTTCCTGGAATATAGGATCGGCCGGTGCTGCCGGGTCGTTTTGTTTTGGCAATGGCACCGAGAGCCACGATTTCAACTTCAGCCGTACCCGGACCGATCATTCCAAGCTTTTTCGCGGCCGTGTAAGAAAGGTCGAGGATCCTGCCCCGGGCAAAAGGACCCCGGTCGTTGATTCTGACTTCAATCTTCCTGTTATTTCTTAGATTGCATACACTGATATACGTTCCAAAGGGGAGAGTTTTGTGAGCGGCTGTCATGGCATACATGTCGTAAACTTCGCCGTTGGCCGTCTTTCTGCCGTGAAATTTTCTGCCGTACCAGGAAGCCTTTCCCCGCTGGCTGAACCCTCGTGCGTGCGGCAGCGGTTTGTACCAGTTTTTTCCAATTTTATAAGGCTTGGGATGTCCTGGAGGTGTTGGGGGGGGCGTTACTTTTGTACATCCATAAAAAAGAAATGCCGTCAGACCGCAAAAAACAAGAAATTTGTACATTATAAGAAAATATCTTTTAAAGAATTGTATGGCCATAATTATTTTTCAAATAAAATTTTCAAAACACCCTGAATTCTTTCTGCAAATTGGAAACAGATTCTAACTTTCACTATATTATGGTTAATAACCGATTAACCCTTCAATAGCATCCCATACCATATCTTTTCCCAGACGGGATTTGGCTGAAAACAGTATCAGACCATCTTTATCTATACTTAAGGCTTTGGCTATGGTCGCCTGATGTGTCAACTGTTTTGTTTTGGACAGCTTATCCGCTTTTGTCAGTATCAATATACTGGGAAGGTTGTAATAATACAACCATTCGATAAAATTAAGTTCCTGTATGCCGGGAACGCGCCGAATATCCATGATAAGAGCCACCCCTTTTAGCGTCTTTCGGGTTGAAAGGTATGTCTCAATCATAGGACCCCATTTTCTCCTTACAGAAGCCGGAACTTTTGCATATCCGAATCCCGGAAGGTCCACAAACGAAAACGTCTTGTTTATGAGAAAAAAGTTAATCAGCTGGGTGCGTCCGGGGGTAGCGCTGGTCTTCACCAGTCGTTTGCGGTTTACCAGGGTATTGATCAAAGAAGATTTGCCTACATTGGAACGCCCGGTAAAAGCGATCTCCGGCAAAACTGCATCAGGATACTGAGCCGGGGTAACGGCGCTTTTAACAAATTCAGCAGATTTTATGATCATATGTAGATTTTTAAATATTAGATTTTATTTTTAGAGGGAAAATACAGTAAAAAATTTTACTGCAAATTAACCAGATCTTTCAGGTTATTTCGAGTCATGAGTTGTCATGGCGGGGCCGTAACTTCTGAATAAGTCTTGGTGTATTAAATGGTGATATTGAGATGTTACGCTGGGCCATGATAATGGTTTGATATTATAATAAAAGTTTGTGTGAATTGCCAGTATGCCCTGATTACGGCTCCCTTTTAAGAAAATAATTTTCCAACCGGTCCATGCCTTGGGCGATGTTTTCCATAGAGGTTGCATATGAAAATCGAAGATATCCTTCGCCGTTTTTTCCGAAATCAATGCCGGGAGCCACACCCACATGCGCTTTTTCAAGAATATCAAAAGCGAGTTTATACGAGTCATCGGAAATGTGTTTCGCATTTGCAAACACATAAAATGCCCCTGTGGGTTCCACGGTAATCCCGAGGCCCATGTCTTTAAGGCGTCGGATCATATATTGTCTTCGTTCATTATAAATCCGCTTCATGCGCAAAATATCTTCCCCGGCCTGCTTAAAAGCGGCGATTCCCGCTACCTGGACCATAGCGTTGGCAGAAATAAAAAAATTTTGCTGAAGCTTTTGTATGGGGCGGATGAAATGTTTGGGTGCGATCATGTAACCGAGCCGCAACCCCGTCATGGCATAGAGTTTTGAAAACCCGTTTAAGACAAACGCCTTTTCCGTAAATTCCAGAATAGAGTGCTCTTTTCCCTCGTAAACCAGGCCATGATAGATTTCATCTGATATAATATACGGTGAGTCCGGTTGTAAGGACAGGGCGGCGACTGCCTCCATTCGGTCCTTGGAAAGCAGATTTCCGGTAGGATTGGACGGAGAGTTGATAAATATTCCTTTTGTCTTCCGGGTGATCTTTTTTTCAATGGCTTCTGGACGGTATTGAAAGCCGTCTTCCTCATAAACGGGAATGAATACGGGCTTCCCTTGCACGAATTTTATAAAATTAGGATAGCAGGCATAATGGGGATCTGAAACAATGACCTGGTCTCCTTTCTCCAGAAGGGCGGAAAACATGACAAACATGGCCGGAGATGTGCCTGATGATATAACGATCTGATCGGGGTCTACCGACACACCGTATGTCTTTAAATAATGCTCACTGATGGCTTCTCTAAGCTCTATCATACCCAGGCTGTGCGTATAATGGGTGTGGCCGTTGTCCAGTGCCTTGCAGGCAGCATCCTTAATGCATTGAGGGGTGTCAAAATCAGGTTCGCCGACTTCCAGGTGGATCACATGAACCCCATGACGCTCCATTTCGTTGGCCTTCTCAAGAACGTCCATTACGATGAAAGGGGTCATTTCTTTGGTTCGATTGGATATCATTTTTGTACCTTAAACAACCTTGTTCAGAGGGTATTCTATAATGCCCTCGGCGCCGTGTTTCAAAAGCTTCGGGATAAGATCTCTGACAATACTGGTATCCACCACCGTTTCCACTGAAAACCAGTTTGAGTTGTAAAGCGGTGCAACCGTCGGCGCGTTGAGACTGGGAAGCAAGGAGACAACCTTTTCAAGGCGAGTATCCGAAACATTCATTTTAAGACCCACAAGCTTTTCAGCCACGAGCGCACCTTTGAGTAACAGAGCAATCTGTTCAAGTTTTTCTTTTTTTTCAGGATCCTTCCATGAATCGTGGTTGGCGATGAGTTGAGTACAAGTCTGCATAAATTCATGGATAATTTTCAGCCCGTGGGCTTTAATGGTGCTTTCGGTCTCAGTGACTTCCACGATGGCATCGGCAAGACCGGAAATAACTTTTGCTTCCGTGGCTCCCCAAGAAAATTCAACGGTAACATTAATGTTACGCTCGGAAAAATAATTTCTGGTATACTCAACCAGTTCTGTGGATATTTTTTTCCCCTCAAGATCCTCAAGTTTTTTAATGGGAGAATCCGGGGCAACCGCCAGTACCCATCGCGCAGGTCTGGCACTTGTTTTGGAGTAGACAAGATCGCTGATCACGTGGACATCCGATTTGTTTTCAGCGGTCCAATCCTTGCCCGTAAGTCCGGCATCCAAGGTGCCGTTTTCAACATGCCTGGACATTTCCTGAGCCCTACATAGGGTACATTCGATGGTATCATCATTTATATCGGGGAAATAGCTTCTGCCGTTGACATTAATCTTCCATCCGGAACGCTTGAACAAATCTATGGTTGCGTTTTGCAGGCTTCCCTTGGGAATCCCCAGTTTTAAAGGCGTTGTCATTTTTTATATACCTCCTCAGGATCAAATACCGGTTCTTCCATAATCCGGATTGATCCATTTTCGATCTTTTTAAAAAAACAGCTTCTATAGCCCATGTGACAGGCCGCACCCCCGACCTGCTCAACTTTCAGCAACACCGTATCATCATCACAATCAATCCTAATTTCCTTTACAAGCTGCATATTTCCGGACGTTTTTCCTTTTATCCAAAGGCGTTGTCTGGTGCGGCTGTAATAAGTTGCATGGCCGGTTTCAAGGGTTGCTTCCCATGCGTCTTGATCCATAAACGCAAGCATTAAGACCTCACCGGTTTTATAATCCTGAACAATGGCAGGTATCAATCCCCCCATCTTTTGAAAATTGAGTGTAATCATAAAAATATATGCCCGTTACAAAATTTTTAAAGAAAATATTTTTGATAACCAGAACCTAACATAAAGTCAAATTCTTTTTTTTAGTTAGTGTCCATCCAGAAATGGTAGAGTTTGGTTTCCGGCAAGGCCCGAGCTCGTTTTCAACCGCAGGCATAGCGCGCTATTTCGAGGATTGAAAACGAGCGAGAACGCCGCCGGGGACCGAAAGATGCCGTTTAGGGATGGACACTATTTAGGGCCACTGAATACAATAAATTTCCACGGTTTACTTGTCTTTTAAGTCCAATAAAAAATGGGGCAATGTATTTTGACAGTTTACCTTACATTGACTTTCAGGACTGTGACTGTTATGGTAACCGGCAATGAAATCAGGAAATGTAGTTGAATATATCGACAGCAAAAAAATTATTTGTGCGGTCGTTCTTGAAGTAAAGAATCATAGACTTAGACTTCTGACCGAAACCAACCGGGAGGTTAACATTTCGGCAAGTCGTCTGTCACATAAGTGCGACATTCGCCTGGATCCCTCCAAGGGAAGAAATACCTTGGTCAGTACCTTAAAGGAAATAGCAGGCCGACGTAACAAATTAATAGGCCACATAAAGGTCAAAGAATTATGGGAAGTTCTAAACACGGAACAAGAATGGATCGACCTGGACACAATGACCGGATTTTGTTTCCCGGAAACTCCGAGTTGCGATCACGAGTCTGCCGTTGTCAGGGCATTTTTTACAAACCGGCTTTATTTTAAGTTTAACCATGATCGCTTTTTTCCCCATACCGAAGATCAGGTTGAACAAAAGATTCTGCAGGAAAGAGAGACCGCACGCAGAAATCACATCATCAAAGAGGGTGGGGAATGGCTTAAAAGCGTCCTGAATGATCATCATACCTCCCTTCCCGAAAACAAAACCCAAATTATAAATATTCTGAAATCATTTTATCTTTTCGAAAAGGAAAGCAAACATTATAATCTTGCCAAATCAATGCTTGTAAAGGCCGGCATTAATGCCGATGAAGGAATATTTCAGGTTTTGGTTAAGCTGGGTGTTTTTGATAAAAACGAAAATACGGATATTTACAGGTATAATATATCAACTTCTTTCCCCGACGATGTTATGGAAAGAGCAAGGGAGCTAGCCGGTTCACAGCAGGAATTTTGGAATAACAGCATGCGCAAAGACCTGACCATGCTTTCATTGATGACCATCGACGGCCAAGCAACGTTAGATTTCGATGATGCCATCAGTATAGAAGATCATGGTGATCATTATACTCTGGGAATCCATATTATTGATGTCGGACATTTTATTAAAAAAGGAGATATTATTGATCAAGAGGCTCTGGCCCGCGGAAGCTCAATTTATATGCCCGATCAGAAAATACCGATGCTTCCGGCCTGTCTTGCAGAAAATCTTTGCAGCCTCAAAGCCGGAGAATTACGCCCCGCCATCAGCATTATGGTGAATTTAAGCAGATCTTGGGAAATCATCGACTATGAAATAATCCCGAGTCTGATCCGGGTAGAGCGCCAGCTCACTTATTATGATGTCAATATAATTGCTCAAGACAGTCAAGAGATTAATATACTCCATGATATCGCGGAAAAATTCCGTGAGAACCGGATGTCTGCAGGGGCCATTCAGATCACTTTGCCGGATATTAACATATGGATTGATGAGAATAATGAAGTTACCGTGAACCGGATAAACAGGGAAAGTCCCGGAAGGATGCTGGTTTCAGAAATAATGATCATGGCAAACTGGCTCATGGCCAAATTCCTGGCAGAGCATAATATGCCGGCAATATACAGATCTCAAACCGCTCCCCGTGAGCGACTCTACAAGGGAACCGAAGGCTCTTTATTCCAGAACTGTATGCAGCGAAGGCTGTTAAGCCGTTTTGTGCTAAGCCCGAAGCCTGAACATCATTCGGGATTGGGTCTGGATGCCTATGTTACGGCAACCTCACCCATACGGAAGTACTTTGATTTGGCCACCCAGAGGCAGATACGGGCGGTTCTCGGCCTGGAAGCACCATATACCGATAAAGAAATAGATAATATAATACAACTGCTTGAACAGCCGATGATCTGTGTATCAAAGCTTCAATTCAACCGGCACAGGTACTGGTTGTTAAAATATCTTGAAAAAAGAATCGGGCAAAAAGAAGAGGCTGTTGTGCTTTACAAAAAGAGAAATACCTACCATATACTCATAACCGAATACATGATAGAATGCGACCTGCCGTTATCCAGTGGAATAGATTTGAAGCCCGAAGACCTGATTCAAATAACCATACAGCATGCCAATGCAAGAAAAAACATACTGTCTGTGTTTATGGGTTAAGGGATTAAAAAGCCATGCGCGTATTATTCTGGTACTGTGATGGTTTTGATTGGGTGCCTGCCATTAAAACCCTTGATAATGTTCCGGAAGCCGAACCCGCTGAAAACCGAAATGCCGTGGTGGCGTTTGTTCATATCGAGCCCGGAGACGTTGAAGATGGCAGTTCATCGGAGACCAAGCTCATTAAAAACGCCAAGTGGCTGGCCAGAAAATGGAATGTTACCCGGATTGTTCTTCACTCTTTTACCCACCTGGGAAAAGAAAAAGCCGCCCCTGACCAAGCTCAGGCCTTGTTAGGCCGGGCGCAAAAACGTCTGGAAAAGTCAGGATACTCGGTGGTTCAGACTCCGTACGGATATTTTTTAGATCTGTCCATAAAAGCTCCGGGTCACCCGCTGGCAAGGATATACAAAGAATTTTAGAGCTTGCTAAGAAATACCTTCCCGTTTTCAGGAGTGAAAAACAGCACTATTTAAAGTGATTAAATGGCGTTGCGACTGCCTTACGTGACAGAAATTACCTCTCCTTGGGTTATTTTTTGAAGATCATCCGGCGAAAGCTTGAACATTGTATTGGAGGTTCCGGCTGCCGCCCAGATCTCCGGGTATTTGAAAAGATCTTCATCAATAAATATATCCAGGGGGTTAGAATGACCCAAAGGCGGAACACCGCCGACGGCAAAACCGGTTTTCGCACGGACAAAGTCGGGATCCGCCATCTTTACGGGTTCGGAAAGGAGATCTCGGATTTTTTTTGTATTGACCCGATTTGCTCCGCTGGCAACAACCAAAATCGGTTTCTTAGTCTTTTTCGTCATAAAAACCAAAGATTTGACAATCTGTTCTATCCGACACCCCAAAGAGTTGGCAGCGTCTTTAGCACTGCGGGTGGTTTTCGTCATATTCAGCACCTGACATTCGAGACCGTGAGCTTTAAGTGCCTCCTCAACTTTCCTGACGCTTGTACTTACGTCATTCGGCATGGTTGTTCCTCCGCGACTTTAAACCAATTCTTATAAAGATACTCCACATCATGTTAATGATAATCATGTGTGCCCAAAACCACCTCGACACCGGTCTTGTTCTCTATCATTTTAGCTATTTCCTCGGGATCGTTATAAGGGCAACCGGGTTTTGCATTGGCAAAACAAGAACTCAGGTATATCTTGTCCGGTTTCATTTCCGACATTTTTATGGCCATCCCCGTGTTGGGGATCAAGGACCGGCCCGGGCATTCACATTTAACAAAGCCGATGACCTGGCAAGGCTCATCAAATTTACCTTCTCCGAGCGCTGCAGCTTTAAGACAACGCCATTCTCCGGCGCAACCGTAACCACTGTCCATGTAGGCACCACATCCCACGATAGCAACTTTTTTCATTTTGTCCTCCTTTTTAACTCTTTATGATATGTTCTTGCCACGCCCCATACCGCCGCCACGGCTCATACCACCGCCGCCCATTCCCATGCCGCGACCGCCGCCCATACCTCTTCCACCACGGCCTCTACCGCCGCCGCCCATACCTCTTCCACCGCCCATTCCCATGATGCGATTGCCACCATTCCCATCGACGATGCCGTTGTGATCCGGCACATTCGCTTTTTTCGCGGGTGTCAGATTTCCGTTTTTGAAGTTACCCAAAACTTTCGTAACGGTCCCCGTGTTTCCGAGAAAAATTTGGATTCCGGCCGCATAAAGGGTACTCACGGCATTGGGCCCGCAATTACCGGTTATTACAGCTTTGACCCCTTTGGAAGCAACAAATTGAGCCGACTGAATTCCAGCTCCTCCCCCTAACATATTGCTTTCATTGTCATAAGCCTCAAAGCTCATATCATCTGTATCGACGATTAAAAAATAAGCACATCGACCGAACCGAGGGTCGACCTGTGAATTAAGATCCTTACCTGACGAACTAATGGCTACTTTCATCATTTAGCTTCCTTTCCTAGATTAATACATCCTGTATTGAGTATTATAAAATTAAACGTCTCGGAAATTCCATAACTTCTCGAGAATACATGTTATTTTAATAAAATATGTTTATGCCATTATTCTAATTGTGACACGTCCCTTGGTTCCTCGTGCCGCCTTAACTTTCTTGCCAGGCGGGGTGAACCGAACTCTCTTGACTTATATCGGTCGTTTACCACAGCAACTCCCCGGTCCGGCGCAGTCGGCCTGGCCGGGAGACAAACCACAGCAAGCAGTATCACCGGGTCCGGGCATCCGGTTTTTATTCGGTCCAGACAGGGAGGAGTGAGCGGAAACAAGTTTTTTCAGGTTATGACCGCCGCAAGTTTTGCATCCGGGCTTCTCACCCGAACCTGCAATGAGGAGTTCACTGGTTTCTCCGCAGTCCATACACAAAAAATCGAAAAGAGGCATATCCGTTCTCCTTAGTTTCAAAGGTTTCCCAATGTCGGCTAATCGTCCAGTATTCCACTTGCGGGCCCAAGCCTGGCAAAATTCTATGCGTTATGATCCACGTGGATAATTTTCGATATTTTTCGCATAACTTTCAAAGTCGTTTTCCAAAAGGAACTGTGAAATCATTTCACTCACTTTGTCAGCGGTATCTATACGATAAACACCTTTTTTATCTCGGCCTTCGATTTTTTTAGCATTCTCCACAATTGCTTTGAGAGAAGCGGCTGTTATTTCAATATTAACATTAACCGTAAGGGTTTCTTTTGATTCATTCATTAAGTTTAACAACTCCTTTTAACAATAAAACTTCCCTGTTCGTAACCCATA
>JASFHC010000044.1:0-12323 GCA_050123435.1 Desulfobacterales bacterium | reverse complement strand
ACGACGCGTGCCGGTCCGCCATATGTCTTCCCTTAACTGATGATGCCAGGCTTCAGGAAACCTTGAACGATCTCATCGAAGATATCTTTTAGTTTTAAATCAGGATATAATAATCCCCGCCTATGGTTTTTGGGAAGCGTTTCGAACGGATTTTCCCCTTGCTTTTTATCTGTCATTCGCTTAAACATCCTGCGATTTGACTCAAAAAAGAGGGGGCAAATATTTTAGTTATCATTCCTTAAATACAAGAATAAAGAAATGGAAACATAATGAAACTAAATCATATTGCGATAGTATGCAGCTCCATTGAAAGGGCCGACGGATTCTATGAGGGGATTCTGGATCTGAAAAAGATAAAGTCCGGAACACTTGACAGGGCGTTCGGAGAAAAACTTTTTAATATATCTCAAGAATGTGAAATGATTCTCTATGGAAACGAGGATTTTCGGATTGAGGTCTTTGTTGCCGTTTCTGATCCTAAAATGAAGGCACCTTATATACACGTCTGTCTTGAAGTCAAAGACAGGAAATCCTTTGCAAAAAAGTGTGAGGAGGCGGGGTTAACCGTCAAACGTATCCCCAGAGGAGATTATCTGATTGTTTTTATCGAGGATTATGACGGAAACATGTTTGAAATAAAGGAATCCATGACAAAATAAATTGGGGAGCGAAGCGACATTATTATTCGACGTTCGACGTTCAATGTTCGATGTTGGACGTTCATTTTTAAATATAATATGTTCGACGTTTATCGTTCAAAACAACCCTGTAGAGCATAAAAAAACCGCTTTGCTGATACCATAGCACAAATGAGATATCAGGAAAACGTTGTAGAAGAAACAATAATGCATAAAGAAGATCCTCTTAAACAGCTCGCCATTGCCGATCCGGACTTGGCAAAGACGGTTACAACCGACTTGGATCAAAAAAGCTGTCCGGTCCCAAAACAGAGCATTGCACTGCTGGTTGAAGAAACGTTGTGGGGGTTAGCCCGTGAGATTTCTTTCGGTCAGACCCTGGCATCCGGCTATACGGATCTGATTGGAAATGTTGATCTTAAAAAAATTTATCGCTACCGGGATCTGGTCCGAAACTTTGGGCGCAAGGGTCCGACATTGGGACGGATTATGGCCGAGCATCTTGTGCCGGTGATAAAACACGGGGACGATCTTTTTTTAAAGCGCTTTTTGCAGACCCTTGAAATTATGTTGAACAAGGGAACATATACCCTTAAAGATCCGCTTAAAGCCCTGTCGGAATTATTAGACGGAAACCACATTGAAGCCGCATCCGCAACCCTTGATCTGCTGGACGATACCTTTTCCCAGGAAATGTCATATGTCCAGAGCCAGCATCTTGCTCATACCCTGCCCGGCGCCGTGCTTGCCTTTTCTCCTTCGCGGCGAGACTGGCAGATAGAGCAACTTCGACGCGTTATAAAGGCTGATTTTCGCCTGGCCGATTCCTTTCTGGACGGACTTGAAAAGGGTTTGTATCTGCTTTCCAAAGAGGCATTAAGCGGTTTTGTTTCCTTGGGGCTTGAAAAATTAAAGCGCAACCCAAGACTTACAAAAAAATTTTTTTCACTGGCATCAAAACTCGGAATCGATACTTTCACGGATCTTCAGGTTACTATTCCTATTTCCAGGGTCCGCCATCAGCTAAACCGTTATCTCATGGCCAGAACCGGTCTTTCAATTTCAGTACGTCCAATTTCTTCCCTACCGGATTCATTAATAAGACAATTCAATAAAACAAATCTTGTCTGTTCAGACGGAAAGTTCATATACCTTCCAGATGAAATCAGCATGTTTCCCCATAGATCCGAAAACATAAACCTATATAAATGCCTTGCAAGACTTGAAGCAGGGCACTATGAGTTCGGCACCTTCGATTTTGATCTTGAAAAAGCTATAGAAAAATGCCGAGAGATTGCAAAATTAAAAGATTATGATTTGGAATTCGATTTAATCCAAAACCGGGAAGATCTGTCTGATCTGGAACGTTTTTTCTTGTATTTTCCGATCGCGACCCTGGCAGCGGATCTGTTTACAATCTTCGAACACGGCCGTATCAGAATTAGGTTACACCGACAGTATCCCGGCCTGGTCAGGCAGAGCCTTCCGGTGTTTCAACGGGAAGCCCGGCGTATGATTAAAAACCATAAACCGGTCGAAATGGTTTTTCTTTTGTATCTGTGGATTGCACTGGGTATGTCAGAAGAAGAACGCTTTGGTATGGATACTGAAACATATACTCACGCCAAAGAATTTAAAAACCTGTTTGAAACCATAATAACAAAAGAATCTACGGTTGAGTCCTGTGCAGAACTTGTTGTCAGGATATACCCGAAAATGGAAAGATTTTTGAACCAAACGTCATATTTTAGAAAAGAGCTTAAAGAATTTTATAAACCCATGCAAACACCGTTTGGCCGGAGATTAAGACCTGATCTTTTTTTCTCGGCATATCGGGGATATGAGCGGTTAGCCAGGACCTTAAAGGTGATGCTCGAGGAAAAGGGGTTTGAAGTCTACACTTCGGATATTAAAAAACGCCTGATGGAAAACAGCGGTATGGTTTCCCATCAGGACCTTAAAGACATAATATGCTGTTTTCGGAAAAATCATGAGCATCATGGGGCATCACAACAAAAATTTTCTATAGACCTCTCCTGGCTTGATCTGTCCGAGCTTATCGGTGCGGAGAGCATTACGGTGCTTCAGAAAGAAGATTTTTCCGGCTCTGTTTCCTGGCTCAAAGAATGGGACTGCAATTTACAGGATTACCTTCATTCTCATGTGAGAGTACGTGACAAATTTCTAATCGAAAAAGAGAGCGACTTTTATAAGTTAACATTGAAACATCACAGAGGGCTGGTTAAAAGGATACGCTATGCCTTTGAACTGTTGAAGCCTGAGGGTCTTACAAGATTAAGACAATGGTTGGAAGGGGATGAATTTGATTACCGGGCACTGATAGACTTTGCCCTGGATAAAAAAGCCGGAAGAATTCCATCGGACAGGCTGTATATCAAACATATTAAACAGGCTAGGGATGTCGCCGTACTCCTACTTGTGGATCTTTCCCGTTCAACAGCTAACGCTGTCTTTGATTCACATACGACCGTTTTAGATGTGGAGAAGGAAGCTATTGTACTTTTTTGTGAAGCACTGTGTGTTGTTGGGGACGCCTTCGCCATCGCTGGTTTTTCCGGGACGGGCCGTCTGGGAGTGGATTACTTTCGCATAAAAGACCTTGATGAAAATATGGATGATACGGTCAAACGGCGTATTAATGCCATGGCGCCCCAACGGAGCACTCGAATGGGAGCTGCCATCCGCCATGCCACCTGTCACCTTAAAGAGATTTCTTCAAAAGTCCGTTTATTGATTATTTTAAGTGACGGGTTTCCTAATGATGTTGATTATAAACAAAATTATGCCGCTGAAGATACCCGAAAAGCCATATTCGAAGCGCGATCGAAAAACATATATGCTCATGGCATAACCGTAAATTTTGCAGGAGATCCCAGGCTGGATGATCTTTACGGAAACGTTCATCACAATGTTATATCCGACGTTCGTGAACTACCCGACAAGCTCTTACGGATCTACGGAAGTCTCACCCGGAATTAGCGTAACATGGAACCTCTAAACCTGAACGGTTACGATATTTGTTTCATTTTCAGAAAGTTGCTTTATTGACAATACATTGATCAAGCATTAGTGTTATAATTTACGCGTGATGTGCTCGTAACCATTTTTTGTGAAGACATCATTTCATCAAGGAACCCATATGAAACGAGTTCATAAAAGAGAAAAAGAACAATTCGAAAAGCTTTTTAAGCAAGAAAATATTGATCATTTCGAAGATAGATTTAATATTCTTGAGGTTTTTCTTCAAACCGAGCACCATGTCACCGTTGCCGAACTTGTTCAGCTTCTTGAAGAAAACGGATATCAATTTACTCCTGAATTTGTTCGAAGCACAGTAAAGCTTATGTGCCGTTTTGGTTTTGCTCAAAAGAGAAAGTTCAATAACGGACAAGTTCGCTATGAACACCGGCACTTAGGTCAACATCATGATCATATGATCTGTACGAAATGCAAAAATATTTTTGAATTTGAAAACGAAGAGCTTGAAAATCTGCAAGTTCAGATTGCTGCGGCTTATAATTTCCACATGCTTCGGCATAGAATGGAAATCTACGGCATCTGTTCAAAATGCTTTAAAGATCGCGCTCAACTCATGCCTCTTGTCAATGCCAAACAGGGAGAACGGTTTGAAATCAAAGATTTTACCGGAGGCGCCACAGCGCGCATGCGCCTATTATCCATGGGTTTAAGAATCGGTGACAAGCTAGACGTTGTTACCAACCTGGATAGAGGGCAGTTGGTAGTTTCTGTAGATTACAACCGGTATGCCCTGGGACGCGGGATGGCAAAGAAAATACTGGTGGAACCTATTATAAGGTAGCCGGGGAGATTCGTTCATGTTGTTAAGCAATTTAAAAGAAAATCAGACTGCGAGAATTGTTCATATCGGAGGTAACGGGGCTCTGCGTAGAAGAATACTTGAGATGGGACTCCTTAAAGGTACCGAGGTCTATGTAGAAAAATATGCGCCCCTGAAGGATCCGATCGAGTTAATTGTAAAAGGGTATCATGTGTCACTTCGGGTTGAGGAAGCCGCACAAATTACCGTTGATAATGTCAAATAGCAGTATCAATTTTGAAATAAACATCGCATTCAGATAATCCGTAATGAATCAAAAACGCCTTTCAATAGCCCTGGCAGGCAATCCTAATTCAGGCAAAACCACAATATTTAATAATATGACCGGCACTCGACAGAAGGTCGGAAACTGGCCGGGGGTAACTGTTGAGAAAAAAGAAGGTAATGTCAAAAAATTCGGATATGATTTAAAAATTATAGATCTTCCCGGCACCTACAGTTTAACCCCCTTTACCATAGAAGAGATTATTGCTCGTGACTTTGTTCTGGAAGAACGTCCGGATGTCGTGATCGATATCATCGATGCATCCAATCTGGAACGAAGCCTTTATCTGGCAACCCAGTTTAGAGAGATAGATTGCAAGGTGCTGTTCGCTCTAAACATGGCAGACATCGCCCGATCACGGGGATTCAAAATTGATGGTAAAAAACTTTCTGAACTTCTCGATGTGCCTGTGATTTTTACCGTGGGAAATAAAAACCAGGGCATTGATACCCTTCTGGAAAAAGCCATAGAACTGGCGGAATCAAGTTATGAGATTCCTCAAAAACGGAGAGTAAAATACAGTAAAGATATTGAAAATTCGATTTTTAGTCTAAAGTCCTTTCTCGAAAACTGGACGGAAGGGTCGATTCCATACAATAGCCGATGGACGGCCATAAAGCTTTTGGAAGACGACAAAATCGTAAAGAAGCGTGTCCTCAACAAGGCCGGAGAAAACAGCCGAGAGATTTTACAACAAGCTCAGATACACCGAGACTTTCTCGTGGACCGTTTCGATGAGAATCCGGAAATTGTAATGACGGACGAGCGCTACGGATTTATCGCCGGAATCATCAAAGAAGTACTTACAACCTCTACAAAACAACGCATTGATATTTCACGTAATATTGATCTGGTTCTTACCAATCGATTTTTCGGCTTCCCGATCTTTATTTTTTTTATCTGGGCCATGTTCCAGCTAACGTTTTCGCTGGGAGCCTATCCCATGGAGTGGATCGACATGGGAGTTAGATTTGTTTCAAAATCTTTAGCCTATGTTCTCCCGAATAATCTTTTTAAAGATTTCCTTTTGGATGGAGTCATCGCAGGGGTTGGGAGCGTTGCCATCTTTCTGCCGAATATTTTAATTCTTTTTTTCTGTATCGCACTTTTTGAAGATACAGGATACATGTCCAGAGCGGCCTTTCTCATGGACAAGATCATGCACCTTATCGGACTTCACGGCAAATCCTTCATTCCCATGTTGATGGGTTTCGGGTGTAATGTTCCGGCCATTATGGCGTCCCGCACCCTTGAAAGTGAAAAAGACCGCACACTCACGATTCTTATCACCCCTTTTATGTCATGCTCTGCAAAACTGCCGGTTTATATTGTACTTGCGGGTGCATTCTTTGGCGCCAGGGCCGGAACAGTTATCTTCGGCATATACCTAGCAGGAATTATACTTTCCATCGTCACCGGCCGCCTTTTCCGATCAACCCTTTTAAGAGGCGCTGACGCACCGTTTGTTATGGAACTTCCACCCTATAGAGCCCCTATGATAAAAAGCCTGTTGATTCATATGTGGGATCGGAGTAAGATTTTTTTAAAAAAGATGGGAGGCATCATCCTCGCGGGTTCGGTTGTGGTATGGACACTGTCGGCATTTCCTCATAACATATCGTATTCATTGGACTATGACTCAAAAATCACAGAGGTCAAAACAGCCTATCGTACTGAAATTGAGACTGCTCGTGAATTCGACAAAGAGCTGCTCGCAAAGAAACGAGACGTTGCGGTTGCAGAACTTATAAAAGCAAAAAAGGCTGAAAAAGCTGAAAAATCTTTTATGGGTAGTATCGGAAGAATACTTGCACCCGTATTTGCACCCATCGGTATCGACTGGCGAGGCAGTATTGCCCTTCTTACCGGTTTTGTCGCCAAAGAAATCGTTGTCAGTACCATGGGAATACTTTATGCTGCAGATGACGCAGACGATTCCTCAGCACTCAAAAACGCACTGTTATCTTCGGGCATGACACCTTTGGGGGCTCTCGCAATGATGGTTTTTGTGCTATTATATATGCCGTGTCTGGCAACGGTAACTGCCATCAGACGTGAAACTGGTTCTTTTAAATGGATGATTTTCAGCGTTGTTTACAGTACATCTCTTGCGTGGAGTGTTGCCTTTTGTATATATCAGGGGGGAACAATTCTGGCGGCTTAAGATTTTATAACTCCTTGGTTTTTAAAGTGTATCCATTCACAGCATCTTTGAATTAATGGTTATTTCTTGTTGAAATATTTAAAGAAATCCGTGAACGGCTACTTTGAGGCCGGGATGGCTTGAGTTCGGTAAATAATTAGGAAGTTGTAAAACATGCCTCTTTTTAAACCAGCCTATATCGAAACTGTTAAAAAGGGATTGCTTTCGGAAAAGATTGAGAAAGCGAATGAAATTTTGAAGTCCTGCACTCTTTGTCCCAGAACATGCAAGGCAGATCGTATATCCGGTGAAACCGGAATATGTAAAACAGGTAAAAAAGCATATGTTTCAAGCTTTAATGCTCATTTTGGAGAAGAGAATCCTCTGGTAGGCACCCATGGATCCGGCACCATTTTTTTTACCCACTGTAATCTATTGTGCATCTTCTGCCAAAATTATGACATCAGCCACATGGGCCATGGTGAACAGATCTCCAATGAAAACCTCGCCGATATCATGCTGCATTTACAAAATGCGGGATGCCACAACATCAATTTCGTTACCCCATCCCATGTCGTGCCACATATCCTTTCCGCCGTAGAAATAGCGGTCGATAACGGTCTTTCGGTTCCCCTGGTTTATAACACAGGGGGGTACGACCGTGTTGAAACTCTGAAACTGCTTGAAGGTGTATTTGATATCTATATGCCGGATTTTAAATTCTGGAATCCTGAGATTTCAAAGACCGCTTGCGACGCCGAAGATTACCCGGAGGTGGCCCGAAATGCGCTTATCGAGATGCATCGCCAGGTCGGTGATCTTATTACCGATGAATCGGGTATTGCCCAGCGGGGGCTTTTGGTAAGGCATCTTGTTCTACCTCATGGACTTGCAGGGACACGTGATATAATGAGATTTATTGCAAATAAAATTTCATCCAACACCTACGTAAATATAATGCCCCAGTACAGGCCCTGCGGCAGAGCTTCAGAAATAAAGGAACTTTCTGATTACCTTTCACAAAAGGATTACAAAACGGCCTTGCAGGAAGCAAGGGAAGAAGGGGTTGAACGACTCGACAGCCGAAAACGCAGGTTTGTGTTTTTGTAACCCGTTTGGCCCGGATTTCTGATAAAGAATTCCATTGATTTTTTGTTCAATGATATCTCAATTGTTGTATCCAAAAACAAAGGCTTGAAAAAATCTGAGAGAGTACAAGTTCAAAGATGAAATCCTATGCATTGATAATAATGATTCTGCTGTTGTTATTCAGCAGCACCGCTTTGGCTGAGCGATTGGCCGTTTCGGTTTCGGTGGCCAATGTACGCTCCGGCCCTGGGGAACATACTGACATCTTATGGGAGGTCGAAAAATACTATCCTCTGAATGTATTTAAAAAGTTCGGGCAATGGTACCATTTTCGAGATTTCGAAGGAGATGAGGGGTGGATTTATAAACCGCTTGTAAGTAATATTCCAACGATTATTACAAAAAAGGAAAAATGCAATATTCGCTCCGGTCCAGGCACCAGTTTCTCGATAGCGTTCACAGTTGAAAAAGGAGTCCCGTTTAAAGTTATAAAACGCGAAGGAAGCTGGATTTACATTGAGCATGCTGACGGAGACAAGGGTTGGATTTTTAACTCGCTGGTCTGGTAAGATATCCGGCCATTGATAATTCAGAAAAAAACTAACGAACTTAAGGGCTTGGACCTAAATTGGAATGCTGATCCGGGTGAAATAGAAAAAAGTTTCCTTGAGTAAAAATAATAAAGTTATGTTTCACGATCAGAATTTAAAGCACAGAAAGCTCGTTGTGGGAGTTGGATCGGCTCTTGTGGATATACTTGCTCGTGAAGATGATGAATTTTTGCGGAAAACCGGTGCGATAAAGGGCGGGATGAAATATGTTGACAAAGAGTTCATCGAGCTGACAATGTCACAAGCATCCAGGAAACCGACGATGGTTCCGGGAGGGTCTGCTTGCAACACGGTTATAGGTATTGGCAAACTCGGTGGACATGCCCGCTTTGTCGGTAAAAGAGGAAAAGATAAACTCGGCGGATTTTTTGAAACAAATTTAAGAAAAAACAATGTCGATCCGGTGCTTTTTAAATCATCTTCATTCACCGGAAGAGTCCTTTCCATTATCACGAACGATGCACAGCGTTCCATGTTTACATTCCTTGGTGCATCTTCAGAAACACAACCCAAAGAAATCACTAAAAAATGCTTTGAAAATTCGGCAATTGTACATATCGAAGGGTATCTTCTTTTTAACGAGGCTCTGATACTCGCAGCCTTAACTGCCTCAAAAGAGGCCGGGGCAATGGTATCTCTCGATCTTGCCAGTTTTACGGTTGTCGAGGAGTCCAAAGTTTTTTTGAAAACAATTGTAAAAGATTTTGTTGATATTCTGCTTGCCAATGAAGATGAAGCGCTGGCATATACAGGATATTCGGATGAAATAAAAGCGGTCAGAGCTCTTTCGGAACATACGTATATTGCGGCACTTAAGATGGGGGAACGAGGAAGTTACATTTCCCATGGCAGCAACATCATAAAGATTGAACCCGTGGTAAAAGACGCTGCCGTTGATACCACAGGAGCCGGAGACCTATGGGCATCGGGTTTTCTGTTTGGACTGGTTAACGGTTATAGTCTCGAACAATGCGGCAACCTCGGATCAGCATGTGGCTATGAAGTGTGTCAGGTGGTCGGAGCAAACATTCCAGAACAAGGATGGCAGAGAATAAAAAAACATTGGAGGAATCATGGCAAAAAAAAGGGTGTCCCGATCCCGGAAAAGAGACCTGGATAAACCCGATGAGTTTATAAGCTTCTGGTCAAAACTATTTGAGTTGATTGCTGAATATAAGCTTATTTTTTCAAGCGCGTCGGGGGTTGTGGTTGTCGTAATTATCGTCATTGTGGGAACGGTCTACTTTATAAAAAAATCCGAAGATAAAGCCTTTGCTTTGCTCCAGCAGGGAATTATCAACTACCAGACAAAACTGGAAGCCAATGCTCCGGAAAAAGCATGTCTTGATGTGGAAAAAGATTTTCAGCTTATTATGGATAAATATTCAAACAGAACTGGGGGTAAGCTGGCAGGTTTTATTTATGCGAATATATGTTACTCCGCCAAAGATTATGACAAAGCCATAAAACTTTATAATAAATCCCTAATAGATTTTAATGACGAGTTGTTTATTAAAGATTTAATTTTAAACGGATTAGGCTACGTTTACAAAGCAAAAAAAGATTATAAAACCGCAGCCGAGTATTTTGAGATCATTGCTTCAATGCCTGATTATAAAATCAAAGACGAGGCTCTTTTCAATTTAGGAGAGCTTTACGCCGCCATGGGGAATAATGATAAGAGCATAACGATTTTTAAACAGATCATATCGGATCATCCGGATTCAATGTATGTTGAGCTTGTAAAAGAAAGAATAACGGGATAGGTGAATTTCAAAAAATAATGACTAATCAGAATGGTTCCGATTAGTCATTAAGGAAGAAAACAGATGAAGAAATTATTAGGTTGCTAATTTTCTATGCAAGTTGCTTGCCAAATTTTTAACAAAAATAAATATAATCCATAAAATACCATATCACATGAATTTTCAGAAAGTTAAAAACAAGTTGAAAATCCCATACATAAAAAAAACAACTCAGGGAACCAAAGTATGACCCAAAAAAGTTTCCATTTGGATACCAAATGGTTTCCAAATGGAAACTAAGATATCTTCCATACATTCATTATGAATTAAAAGCATAAAAGGGGAATTTGTCGTTTAGTCGTTCAGAATGCGATGAGAACCGAATACCGTCGAGTTAATAAATTCGATATTTATTTATTTTTTTATTGAATCCGCTTTTTCCGATTCCGAGAAGTTCCGCAGCTTTTGATTGAACATTATTTGTCAGTTTCAACGCCCTTTTAATCATCATTTTTTCTATTGTTGTAATGGTTTCGTATAATTTTGCGTCAGGTGGTATACGGTCAAGAAACTGGGCATCTTTAACATTGCCCTTAAAATCTTTTGGAAGGTCAGACAGCCGAATAACTTTACTAGGGCACAGGATCATTGCCCGTTCAATGACATTTTCCAGTTCACGAACATTCCCGGGCCAACTGTAATTGTAAAAAAGACGTTCAACTTCCTGATCAAGACCGGTTACCGGAACTTCAGATCTTCTTTCATCCCCATATTTATTTATAAAGTGGTCCACAAGCAGGAAAATATCCTCCTGGCGCTCCCTTAAAAGGGGGAGGACAATATGGACCACATTCAATCGATAATAGAGGTCCTCCCTGAATCGTCCCTGTTCCATTTCATCTTTGAGATTTTTGTTGGTAGCGGCAATAATGCGAATATCGACCGAAATCGGTCTAACGCCCCCAACTCTTTCAAAAACTTTTTCCTGAAGAATCCGCAACAGTTTTACCTGAAGGCTTTGTGAAAGCTCGCTTATTTCATCAAGAAACAGAGTTCCCCCGTCGGCCAACTCAAAACGACCTTTCTTCATGGCCACGGCACCGGTGAACGCTCCTTTTTCATGGCCAAAAAGTTCGCTTTCAAGGAGGGATTCGGCGAGTGCGCTGCAATTCACAGCAACAAAGGGCTTATCGCGCCTCAGGCTATTAAAATGAATCGATTTTGCGACCAGTTCCTTTCCGGTACCACTTCCCCCTTCGATCAAAACCGTAGCGGTGGTGGGCGCGACTTTCCGGATAGTTTCGAAAACATCCTGCATCACTTTACTTTTTCCGATAATGTTTCCGAAACTATACTGCAATTCAGCAACACTTCTCAGTCGCCGGTTCTCTTTGATCACCCGATACATAGAAATGGCCTTGTTCACATAAAGAATCAACCTGTCATTGTCGAAAGGTTTGAGGATATAGCTGTAGGCACCTTTCTGCATAGCTTCTACAGCTTTATCCACTGTACCGTGAGCCGTCATCATGATAACCGGGAGCTCTTCATCTTTAATCTTAATTTTTTCCAAAAGTTCCATGCCGTCCATGGAAGGCATTTTCATATCTGTAAGTACAAGGTCAACGTCGGCATTTTTCAGTATTTCAAGGGCCTCAAGTCCGCTGTTGGCAGTAAAGGTTTCAAAACCTTCTTCTTCGAGAACCGCGGCTAAGATAAGCGGATAATTTTTTTCATCATCTACAATCAGGACAGTCTCCATGACTATACTCCCTGCTCCACGGGTATTTTTACGGTCACTCTGGCACCGGATACCGATCTGTTTCTAATCTGGACGGCTCCGCCGTGAGATTCGATAATATTTTTTACAATACCGAGCCCTAGCCCAGTCCCTTTTGACTTGGTCGTAAAAAAGGGGTCCCAGATCTTTTCCAAAATATCTTCGGCGATAC
>JASFHC010000043.1:0-12413 GCA_050123435.1 Desulfobacterales bacterium | reverse complement strand
TGCGGATGAGGACAACACCGTAGCTGAAGGCAAACGATTCATGGCATTACGCCCGGTACGCAAAAAAGACCCTTCGTTGATAACCGCCCTCCAGTCCATCGATTCCCAGGAATTAAGACTCGAACTCCTATCTTCGATTTTAAAGGATGTGCTGATCATGGCCCAAGATTTTCTGGGACATGCGAAAATTTCCCGTGATGAGCTGCGCCTTTATTTTGATACCCTGCAGACAGCCCAGAGTCATTGCGTGCATGAAGCCCTGCAGCATTTTCCCATGGATCGGGTACTGAAACGTTTTGTCGAAATCTGGATGCTAACAGATCCTCCTTATGTCAAAGCAATGCGCAAAACAGGCAGAGTTGTTGAGCTTCCTTTTAAAGTGTTATTGAACACCTCAAAAAAGGTAAAAGCTATGCTTTCCGGAACTAAAAAAATAGAGCTTCAACAAGATGTTACTGACACAGTTGAAGAGGATCTTGTAAATGCCCTTAACCGTATGCATTACCAAACGGTAAATCCTGAAATTTCGGTTTCCGCCAACCTGAAAGATCCGGTGACCCGGCAAATGCGTGAGGCCGTCGAGCGGATCAGAGCAGACAAAGGTCTGAAAAACGATCAAAATCCCCACATTGAGACCACAGAAAAATCGGTGTCTTTAACATTCTTTGTTTCGGCGCACCCTGTTGTTTCTCAGGAGCAGGAAAAATTGCGGAATAAAGACTGGAAATCAGTCATAGAGTCCATTCTGTCACGCCGGGATGTGATTATGGATTTGTCACAAGCTATCGAGCAGGAGCTGAAAGATCTGGCAAAAAACTTCCGAAGCAAAATGGGTATGTGGTCCAAGATCCGGCAGACGTTCTCCGCTTTTTTGAACGTGGTTCCGGCCACCGTGGCAGTAACGTACATTCTTTCTACCGGCGATCCGATGGGAGCCGTGGGAATCAAGGTCAAGCTCACCGGACTGTTCGGGCTGCATGATCTTTATGCCCTTGTTGCAATTCCTGCCACCACAGGTCTCAAAAGGGCTGATCAGAAGCAGCTCAATGACATGCTCGGCCCCATTGTCCAGGCATGGTTAAACAACAAACTTAAAGAAGTAAAGGATCTTTTCGAACAAGAAATCACAGGTGGGATTCTAATGGCAGCAAAAGATGCCATGAATGAGGCGGATACTCTGATAGATCAGATAGAAGTCAACATTGAAGCGTGTGGGAAGGCGATGACATTATGACGATTTCAAACCGGCAGACCGAATCAATAAGAGCACTTGGCAGGATTGAAGGGTATAAAAATGACGTGAGGATGCTACGGAATGTAATGATCCAGGCGCCCATGTGGCAGCCAGGTGCAGCGTTAAAAAAACAGTGCGACCAGGTACTCCGCATGATCACAGATCTTGAGGAACGTTTTGAACGTAAGCTCGTTGTTACGCTGATAGGCCCATGCGGCTCCGGCAAATCTACGCTCCTGAATGCTTTGGCGGAAGTTGACGGCTTGTCCGAGGTAGGAAATTTGCGTCCCACTACCCGAAACACCATTGTTTTTTGCCGGGAAAAGAGCGATGCCGGCCATTTGAGTCAAGTACTGGGTACAAAGAATGTTGAAACGCGATCAAGCCATATAGCGGCATCTCTTAATTACGTAATACTAATCGACACACCGGATACGGACAGCAACGAATACGAAAAGCAGATCCCCATGGTGCATAACGCCATCGCGCTCTCGGATATACTCATCTGTGTTTTTGATTCGGAAAATCCTAAAAGAAGAGACCATGTGGATTTTCTGGCATCTTATGTGCGCCTTTTTGGCGGAGATTCTCTTGTGGTTGTCATTAATAAATGTGACCGTCGGGACGAAAACGAGCTGAAAGAAAAGATACGGCCTGAATTTTTAGAGTTTATTGAAAATGCCTGGGCAAGATCGGTTCAAACGGTGCTGTGTATTTCCGCACGTCGACACTTGCATAATCCGGAGTGGGACCCGACAGCAGGTCCTCTGCACGATTTTGACCAGTTTGAAGAGCTCCGGCGGATGATTTTCGGTACCTTCAATCGTCCGGGCTTCGTGATTGACAGGCGGCTGGAAAATGCTGAAAGCCTGCGCGATTACATCTTTGAAGAAACACAGGTTGAAGTTGAAAAAGATCTGGAAAAACTTGAAGCTGTCAAAGAAAATATCCATGAGGCGGAGACAATGGCGGTAAAGGATGCCATTTTTGCTTTTAAAAACAACAACTCCAGACAACGGTTCGGCGTCAATGTGTTGCTGTATCAAAAACTGGCCAACCGGTGGCTGGGTCCGGTGGGTTGGCTCATTGCCATGTGGGCGCGTATTTTGATTTTTGGTACCGGTATAGCGGCAATGTTCAAATTCGGTAGCCCCTTTCGCCAACTGGCAGGTATGGTTTCTTCCTTTCGACATTTTAAAGAATCACGGGCGTCAGTCGTTGAAACCGGTAAAATCCATAAAGTGGATTCTGCCTTACGGGATTACCGTCTTGCCATTGCCAAAGAATGGCCTGATATTGCTGAATCTCTTGTTAAAGCCCGGTTTGACAAATCGGTGCGAAGGATTAAAGACCTTCTCCCGGACCGTGATACCCTGAACGGAGATCTTAACACCCTCTGGAGCGATTCGCTGGATAATGAAATAGAAAAGTCTTCGAAAATCATGAGCGGATTTATTCTGCAAATTGTTTTCAACCTGCCCGTGGTTGCTATCCTGGGCCATGTTGGCTGGATAACTGCACGAAACTACTTTACCGGTAGCTATCTCTCTTCCGACTTCTTTCTGCATGCGTTTTTAACCATCGGAATAACCTTGTTTTTGAGTTTTTTTCTGTTCCAGGGATGTGTTCGGTTAGCTGCAAGTTCTAAAAGAATAACCCGCAACGCATTTGAAAAAGTGAAACAACAGATCGAGCAATTCCAACCCATATCCATGAATCCTGTAAGCGAGCAAATAGATGCCGTGTTGAATCTGAGTTTTTCAGATCCATCTGCTGAATAGATCATGCGCTTTCATTATACCCCCTCCTGCAACTCGAATCAGGCCTCAAGAATCCGGCTTAATAGGTCACAAGGCTAAAAAAGCATTCTATCCTATTTGTTTTTTTAAGGTTAAAAAACCCCACGCTTTTCCTATGAGCCGACCACCGCGTTCATATGATGTCAAAGAACACTCATGGAGCGGTTACATTAAAGAAAAGACTTGACAGATTCAAACGCTTGATTTATATTATTGTTTAAAACAAACGTTTGATCTAATTAATTGAGAATTTATCGATATGGCAAAAAGGAAAAGACCCATGACGGAAAAAAGTACAAAAGATCGAATTCTTGACGCAGCCGAACATCTTTTCGCCGTTAAAGGATATCACAATACGTCTTTACGGGAAATTACAGGCGTTGCAAACGCCAATCTGGCAAGCGTCAATTACCACTTCGGCTCCAAGGAAAATCTCCTTGCAGCGATTATAGATCGCCGTATTGTTCCGATAAACCAAAAACGTCTCCAAATTCTTGAACAAATCCGAAAAACCGCCAAGGAAGAAAACCGTCGGCCCCGATCCGAAAGCATCCTGCGAGCCTTCATCGAGCCGACCTTCGATATTTTTGAGTCCGGACCGGGCGGCAGAGACTTTCAGGCAATTGTCAGTCAGGCGCACAACGATCCCGATGATACCGTACGAAATCTCTTTATTGATAGGGTTATTCCCCTGGTAATGGAATTTCTGGGTGCTCTTTGCGAAGCGCTTCCGAATCTTACAAGAGAAATCATCTTTAGCCGGTTTATGTTCGTTATTGGTGCTATGGCTCACACCTTGGTACATTACCGAACCGCCGAGCGTTTTCCGAAGATGCATGTAAAAATTACCTATCCCGCTGATGCTCGTTTTCTTGCCGAAGAGCTGATCGCCTTTGCCGTCCGCGGATTGGGGGAAACATGAAAAAATTTTTAACCATAAGGCTCATTATCGGCGCCATTGTATTTTTGATCGCAGGATGTTCATGGCATCAACCTGAAAAAATATCTCTTTCCTCATCTGTGCCTGAAAAATATCACCAAAAAGAAGCCCAAGCCATATCAAGGGTTTTTCCGGATCGATGGTGGGAAGTGTTTAACGATGAAACTCTTAATAAGTTGATAAACAGAGCATTTTCCGGAAACCTTGATCTATCCCAGGCCTTTTCCCGATTAGAACAAGCTGAATCCCTTGCGAAACAGGCCGGGGCTGTCCGATACCCAAATCTGAATATTGAAGCAAATGCATCCCGCTCGCGACAGTTAATCAACCCGGATAACATCACCGGTAAATCCTATGGAATGTCCTTGGCGTCCGCTTTTGAAGTCGATCTTTGGAACAAGCTCAAATCTAATTATCAAGCCCGGGAGTTTGAAACAAAAGCATCGGTTGAAGATATCCGAAACCTTTACCTCACGCTTTCAGCTCGGGTAGCAGATTTGTATTATCTCATGGTGGAACAGCGGGCCCAACTGGAATTGACCCATCGAACGGTGGCCGCCAGAAAAGCGACAGAGGAACTGGTCGAGCGCCGCTACCTCGAGGGAATGGTATCCGCACTGGATGTTTACCAGGCCCGCCAGACATTGGCAGCCGCCCAATCGAAGCAATCGGAATTCGAGACGACCCTCGCAGTGACCGCCCATGCGTTGTCTATTTTGGTTGGAGAATATCCTGATCCGAATACCGGTGGCACGCTGGCGCAGCTCCCGGATGTACCGGATCTTTTTCCTGCCGGTCTCCCCTCCGAGTTGCTGACCCGCCGTCCGGACATCCAGGCCCAACTGTTGCGTATCAAAGCGAGGGACCAGGAAGTCGGTGCGGCTGTTGCAGATCGATTTCCCTCCATCAATCTGCTGGCCGACTATGGTCGTTCCGGGTCTGATTTTAGCGACAGTCTTTCGGGAACCGTTTGGAATCTTGTGGGGAACCTAATGCTTCCTCTGATTGACTGGGGAGGCCGGAAAACCGAGGTGGAACGACGGAAAGCAATCTTTCAGGAACAGCTGGATCAATACCGGCAGATCGTTTTGAATGCTTTTAAAGAAGTTGAAGATGCCTTGGTCAGCAACCGACAAACCGAAACTGCCATTGAATGGCTCGAAAAAGAAGAAAAAGCCGCTGATTCAGCCCTGCGCCTGGCTTTGGATCGTTATCTCGACGGTCTGTCCGATTATCTTCCGGTATTAACGGCCCAGGCGCTGCACTTTGATTCCCAAAATCGCCTACTGTCCTCCCGCCGACAATTGATTTCAAATCGGATAAGCCTGGCAAGAGCCCTTGGAGGGATCTGGATGGATACGGATATTAAAAAACGTTTAAATGGATAATAAAATGACACTTTCAATACTCAAAAGAAAGATTATCAAAAGAGCGATTCTCTGCATTATTATCCTCGCAGTTGGTTTAATAGTGATGCAGGCCATGGCGAGCTTAGAAAAAGAGCCGCCAAAACAGACGCCGTTACACCGCGGCGCCGTGGTTGAAATTCTAGAGCTCTCACCTGAAGATCATCAGGTGACGGTGTGGGCCAGTGGTACGGTTCAGCCCCGAAGAACCGCCGACATTGTTCCCCAAATCAGCGGCCGTGTTACAACGTTGTCACCGTCATTTATTGCCGGCGGGTATTTCAAAAAGGGTGAGCTTTTCTTTGAGATCGAAGCCGTGGATTACGAGCTTGCGGCTGAAAAAAGCCGTGCGGCTGTGGTAAAGGCTGAATACGAGCTTTCCCAGGTGGAAAGTCAGGCCCGCATTGCTCGGATCGAATGGGACCGGATCAGCATTGCAAAAAAGGATCGACCCAATCCTTTGGTCCTTTATGAGCCACAGATGAAAAACGCAAAGGCTGCTTTGGCATCAGCCCGAGCAGATTTAAAACAGCGCCTTCTGGATATCGAAAGAACAAAAATTTATGCGCCCTTCAACTGCCGTATCCGCTCAGAATCCATCGATCCAGGTCAGTATGTCACTGCTGGCAAGGGCATCGGCGTCATCAGCGGTACCGATATGGCAGAAGTGGTGGTCCCCGTATCTTTTCAGGATCTTAAATGGCTTTCGGTTCCTCGAATTCAACAGGCAAAAACCCAAGGCTCCCTGGCTACCGTGAGCATCACTGTAAACGGTCAACCGTCTGAGTGGGAGGGTAGAATCCATCGAAGCCTGGGAGAAGTTGACCCCAAAGGCAGAATGATCCGGCTGGTGGTTCGGATCGATGATCCTTACGGGTTAAAGCGCTCAGGAAACTTGGATCATAGATACGATCTTGCAGAGGGGTTATTTGTCGATGTTAAACTCAAAGGAAACACGGTCTCCAACATTTTTGCCATTCCTGATGGCGCCCTGCGGGAAAATTCTTCTGTGTGGACCATGAATTCCCATGGCCGGCTGGAGATTCAGACCGTTGAAGTGGTCCGTCGGGAAAAGGAACGGATTCTTGTCAGGGGAAATCTGCATCCGGGCGATTTCCTGGTGTTGACCTATCTTTCGGGAGCGGCGACGGGAATGAAACTTCGGCTGCCAGAGGAGGGATAGGCCATGAAACGCGCCGTAAAATGGATGACCATCAATCACGTGGCTGCCAATTTGCTTATGCTGGTGTTTGTAGTGGGCGGCCTGCTTAAGATGGTCTCCATCAAGCAAGAGGTATTTCCTGAGGTGACCCTGGATATGGTTCAAATATCCGTCGAGTATCCGGGTGCCGGCCCTGAAGAAGTGGAAGAAGGGATCATTTTATCCATTGAGGACAGTCTGACCAGCATCGACGGCATTGACGAGATCACGGCGGTGGCGGCCGAAGGCCGAGGCACGGTCACTGCAGAAATTCAAACCGGTGAGAACACGGACCTCATCCTCCAGGACATTAAAAGCGAAATCGACCGAATCGTCACCTTTCCCGAAAATGCTGAAAAACCGGTAGTCACCAAGATAACCAACCTCAGGGAGGTGGTATCCGTCGCCGTGTACGGCGATGTTACCGAGAGAGCCTTAAGGGAACAGGCCGAAACCATCCGGGAGGAACTGCTGACTTATCCACAGATTACCCAGGTAAAACTGGGCGGCCTAAGGCCCTATGAAATTTCCGTGGAGATTCCTGAATCCAATCTCCAGCAATACAATTTGACCCTGGACCAAGTCGCCGCTGCCATCCGCCGGGCATCCCTGGATCTGCCCGGCGGCAATATCAAAACCACAGGCGGTCAGATTCTTTTAAGGACCAAGGAGAAACGGTATCAAAGCCCAGAATATGCCGATATCATCATCTTGGCCGACCCGAATGGCGTCCAAGTCCGGCTGGGGGACATTGCAACCATAAAAGATACATTTGAGGATAATGATCTATCCGCAACCTTTGACGGCAAACCCGCTGGCATGGTCAAAGTGTTTCGCGTCGCAGATCAGAGGCCGATCCAAATATCCGAAATCGTAAAGCAATATGTTGCTGATAAAGAAGCCGGCTTTCCGGAATCGATTCATGTCGCTGTATGGAACGACTCATCAGAAATATTTAAAAGCCGCATGAATCTTCTGATCAAAAACGCCGGACTCGGCCTGATACTGGTCATGATCGTCCTGGGGCTTTTTCTTGAAATTCGACTGGCGCTATGGGTAATGCTCGGCATTCCTATCAGTTTTCTGGGCGCCTTTTCTATTCTTCCGGCCCTGGATGTATCTGTGAATATGATATCTTTATTTGCATTTATTCTGGCCCTCGGTATCCTGGTGGATGATGCTATTGTTGTAGGTGAAAATATTTTTGAGCATCGCCAGACGGGCAAACCGTATCTTCAGGCGGCCATTGACGGCGCTCTGGAGGTAAGCATACCGGTAACGTTTTCGATTTTAACCACGGTGGCGGCATTTACGCCCTTGCTTTTCGTCTCCGGAACCATGGGTAAATTTATGAAAGCCATTCCTCTGGTGGTCATTTCGCTCCTCATGGTTTCTCTTATTGAATCACTGTTCATTTTGCCGGCGCATCTTTCAAACGGCAAAAAAAGACGACCCAAAGGCCGTTTGCTTCAAGGTATAGAGAACATCCGCCTGTGGTTCAGCAATCGCCTGGAAAGAATGATTGCCGGTCCGTACCAGAGACTGCTTCGGCGATGCCTTTCCTACCGATATGTGGTTTTTTCCATGGGGCTTGCCATCCTTATGATTTCTGTGGGTTTTGTCCGGGGAGGAATTTTGAAATTTTCCTTCATGCCGGAGGTGGAAGGAGATTTGATCACCGTATCTCTTCGCATGCCACCGGGCACACCGGTGGAAAAGACCGACCGGATCGCCCAAACGATTATCGAAAAAGGTATGGCCACCGTGGCGGAAATCGACCGGAATCGACCCAAGCAAAAGAGCATATTCAGTCATGCCTACGCGGTCATTGGCGGCACTATGGTCGCCGGAGGTCCGTTAGGCGGTGAATCAACTTCCGGGACACATCTGGCCGATATCGCGCTATTGCTCACTCAGAGTGAAGCACGTAATTACCCGACCGCTATGGTGGTTGACGGGTGGCGACAAAAGGTGGGCACAGTGCCTGGTATCGATTCTTTGACCTTTTCTTCAAACCTGGTGCATATGGGCGCGGATATCGATGTGCAAATGGCCCATTCAGATTTTTCGGTACTTGAAACAGCAGCTGACAGGCTCAAAGCGACACTTTCGGAATACCCGGGCGTCGAAGATATCGAGGACACCTACAGCCAGGGCAAACAGGAGCTCAAACTCAAACTCCAACCCGAGGCCAGGACTCTGGGGATTACCGAAGAAGATCTGGCCCGTCAGGTTCGTGCCGCATTTTATGGCTCCGAAGCCCTGCGCCTTCAAATCGCCCGAAACGAAGTGAAGGTAATGGTTCGCTATCCCAAAGCGGATCGCAAAAGTCTATGGGAGCTGGAAGCCATGCGTATCCGCACACCCGGTGGTGGGGAGATCCCCCTGAGACGAGCGGCCGAGGTGATTGAAGGTCGCGGCTATTCTGAAATCAATCGTACGGATCGCAAACGCGTGGTCAATGTCACCGCCACTGTAAACAGTTCCAGAGCCAACGCATCCGAAATATTAGCGGATCTGAAAAAGAGCGCGTTTGCCCAACTTCAAACCGATTTTCCAGGACTCGATTTTGATTTCGCCGGAGAACAAAAGGAACAGCGTGAGGTCATGGGCAGTATGGCCGACGGATTTCTCCTGGCACTTCTGGCCATCTATGCCTTGATGGCAGTACCTTTTAAAAGCTACACTCAGCCCTTGTTGATTATGACGGCCATCCCCTTTGGGATCGTGGGGGCTGTTATCGGTCATCTTATCATGGGGTATCAACTCAGCATTTTGAGCCTTTTCGGAGTGGTTGCCCTTTCTGGAGTGGTGGTCAACGATTCGCTGATTCTCATCGACAAAATCAATAACAATCGAAAAGCAGGAATGGGACATTTTGAGGCAGTGGTGAACGGAGGGATGCGGCGATTCCGGCCGATTCTGTTGACGTCACTGACCACATTTTTCGGCCTGACACCGATGATTTTCGAAACCAGTGTACAAGCCCAGTTTCTGATTCCCATGGCCATCAGCCTCGGGTTTGGAATTCTGTTTGCCACGGGCATCACCTTGCTGCTGATTCCTTCCTTGTATATGATTTTAGAAGACCTTTTGTATATTATAACAAGTCGGAAAAGCGCCAAACTCCAGAATAGTAAAATCCATGAACGATTTGACGAAAGTCCTCTACAGACATCTGAACGTAAAAATTAAGGATTGGAATATGGGTTGACGGCTTATTGAAATACCTTCGTGGAAAACTTTTAATAGGTTGAATTAATTATCGTTATATTATAGAGGAATTCGATCTAATGAATCATATGGACAAAAAGTATCTTGACCCTACGGAAATTATTAACAGTGACCATAAAACAATTATCGAATATGCAAATGATACGGTAGTTGATGCAGGCCAGGACCCGATTGTAAAGGCCGTAAAACTCTATTACGCGGTTCGGGATGGTATCTGGTATGATCCGTATTATCCGTTCTACCTTGCCGAGCATTACCGTGCGAGTAATGTACTTAAAAGCGGTCGAGGCTTTTGCATCAGCAAAGTATCTCTTCTATGTGCTCTCGGAAGAGCATGCAACATCCCGTCCCGGGTAGGATTCGCTACGGTCCGCAATCATTTGGCCACACCCAAGCTTATTGAATTCCTCGGTTCTGATCTGTTTGTTTATCATGGATTTACAGAATTTTATCTGGGTGGAAAATGGGTTAAGGCGACCCCTGCGTTTAATGTGGAACTCTGTAAAAAACATAACGTGATCCCCCTTGAATTTAACGGCCGAGAAGATTCGATTTTTCATGCCTATAATATAAAGAAAATGGAATTCATGGAATATTTGGAATTCCATGGGATATTTTCGGATATACCGGTGGATATCATTCTGGCGGCCTGGGAAAAAGCTTACGGTAAGGATCGTGTCAGAAAATGGATTGACGATTTAGAAAAAGTATGAGTTAAAAGTTTTAAAAATTATTCATGGAGGAGAAATGATCATCACAAACATTGAAACCGTTCCAGGAAAAACAATTGTTGAACATTTCGGGTTGGTCTCCGGGAGTACGATCCGGGCCAAGCATGTGGGCAGAGATTTTATGGCTGGTCTGAAAAACCTGGTGGGAGGAGAACTCAAAGGCTACACTCAGCTGCTACACGAATCCAGACAGCAAGCCTTGGAACGTATGATTGAGCAAGCCCGCCAGTTAGGGGCCAATGCCATTGTCAACGTCAGGTTTTCCACTTCTTCCGTTGCACAGGGCGCTGCCGAACTGTATGCTTATGGTACAGCCGTCCACATTAAATAAAAGGGGGGGCGTTAATGAATAATCTGTTATTTTTCCTGACCCTGATTGCCGTCGGCTTCGTGGTCGGAACCCTGGCGGAAAAACGCCATTACCGTTCCATCCATACGCGCGAAAAAAAGCTTCTTTATCTTCCGGCAGTAACCATGAAAACCGTTATAAACCCCGATAAAAAGATCGCGTCGGCTGAACTGGTATACGGAAGCGCAGTAATTTCCATTGATTATTTCAAACGATTCCTTGCATCACTTCGCAATATTTTCGGTGGTACGGTTAAATCATACGAAAGCTTGATTGATCGTGCCCGCAGGGAAGCACTGATACGTATGAAGGAAATGGCCGGGGATGCGACGGTGATAGTTAATGTCCGTATCGAAACATCCACAATTGGCAGAAATGCGAATAAAAAAGGTGTGGGGTGTTTGGAAGCCATCGCATACGGGACTGCCATGACTTTGGAGAAGTAGATGAAGTACACGATCCGACAAACGGGTCCCAATGTCAATGTGAGCCCCACTTCGCCTCTGCGGGAATTTTTTCTGCTGACCGCCGGGTTGCTCTGCATAGTTATCGTAATCTACATCGTGTTGGGGCTGGTTGTAAACCTGATTGTTCCGAGTATCTCCACCGACCTTGAAAACAGAATGGGAGGGCTTTTCGCCGAGGCCATAGAGGCTAAGGATTCAGATTCAAAACGGGGAAGCTACGTCCGGTCGGTGCTGGAAGATTTGCAGGATCATTGCGCCCGATTGCCCTACCTGTTTAAGGTTCATATCCATCAATCCCCCACAGTGAATGCTGCTGCCCTGCCTGGTGGGCATATTATCTTGTACACGGGACTTCTGGACAAGATGGCTTCTGAGAACGAACTGGCATTTATACTGGCCCATGAGATGGGCCATTTCGCCCATCGGGATCATCTTCGCGGCATGGGCCGGGCATTTGTGTTTATTACGATTTCCACTCTCTTATTAGGAACTGACAGCAGCATCAGTAAGATGTTGGCCAATGCACTGAATTTCACGGAGATGAGTTTTTCTCGAAAACAGGAAACCCGTGCAGACGAGTTTGCACTCGAAACGCTATCCTGTGACTATGGCCATGTGGCTGGCGCAACTGATTTTTTTGAAAAGATCTCCAAAACAGAAGACACCGGCAAGTTCGGCCACTATTTGGCTTCACATCCGGAAAGCCGCAGGCGCATCTCCCATCTTGAACACATCATCCAATTCAGGGGATTTAGAATCGGCAAAAAAAACCCTCTACCCGAAACCTGGAAACAATTGAAGGAGTGAACCTGACGGTCTCGTAAAAATTCAGATTTTGATGGCAAAGTAAAAAGCTCCAAATTCAAGGCGCGCAAATTCCGAGGAATGAGGCGTACTCATAATACGTCGCAGTGACGAGGAATGCAGCGCAATGCAGAAGTTGGACTTTTTACGAAGCCATCAACCTTAACCCGGAGGTAGTTATGAATAATTTGAATTTAAAAGATGTGATCATAGAGAGGTTTAAACCGTTTCAGCATGAAATATTAAGC
>JASFHC010000042.1:0-12514 GCA_050123435.1 Desulfobacterales bacterium | reverse complement strand
TTAACATAATGTTTTCTTTTTTAAAGATGGATCCTTTTATCTCAGGTACATATTCTGCTTGTCCGGTGTTGGTTACCCTGACAAGAATATTATTTAAACAATTTAAAGAAACTTTGTAATTTCTGATAACCTCCGGTACCTCACCATTAAAACCGATACCATGAATGTATTCAAGAAACCCTAAGTCTTCATTAACGAGCATAATGACGGCACGGTTAATCCGGCATACGTTGGATATAAGGTTCATGATTACGGTAAGGAGTTGTTCCAGGTCCATTAAAGATAGGATTGCCTTACCGGTTTCCTGTATGGCTTCAAGTTGTTTAATTTTTTTGTTAAGTTCTATATTCAGCAGGTTGACTTCATCAAATTTTTGTTCGATGATCGCCTTATCTTTTTCCATTTCCGTTATGGTTTCCATAAGAACCGACTTTGACGTGAAAAACCGTGAAAAAATCTCGTGAAATCTGTTTTTGAACGGCCATTTAATATGGTATTCACAGTATGGATTCCCATCAAAGTAACAACATGTTTCTTTAATAACCGCGGGAACCCCTTTCCATATCAGCGGAAGTGAAGCATAAACGCCTTGGTTATAGAGGCATAAATTTTTTGTTACCTCCATCTTGGAATCCCAGTGTAAGCGGACAATTGCAGTATTTTTTTTAAGTTCAACAAGTTCTACTCTCTTGTTTCTGTTCCAGCAGTCATTTACTTTCTGGCCGTGCTTGAGCGCTTTTCCAACAGACCAGAATGTTTTAAATATAATACGCTGGGCGTAGCCCAGAGAAATATTTTCTGCAGCATACCTGCCGATTTTGTAAGCCGTCATTTCGTCATTAAGGATTGATGCCGCTCTTTTGTATAACCTCGAAATAACGCTGCAGGAAATCCACCTGTTGGTATCTCTTAAATAACTTTCAGGATCCTGAAGCGCATCAATTTCAGGATGAAGACCCCCAAAAAGAGCACTACAGTCGCCGTTGTTATATTTTTTGACATAATCCAGGATTGCTCTTGAGTTTATGCAGCTCGTTTCCTTTTCCATTTTTTTAACCGTTTTTATAAGTCAAAAACTTAGTGCGATGCCGGATATTTTTTCCGTCGATACCATTCTTCAGGTAATTTGTATATATTTTGTGTTTATGATGTCCCATAAATTTCAGCTTCACTTCACCGGTAAACATATCCAAGGACCGAGACCTCTGAAAAACGCCCCTTTTTGCTCAATTTCTGCACCTGCCCCGTGGAATGTTTACCCCGTTAAATGCGTAGCCGATTTAACGGGGGCGAAGCTTATTCCTCTGGGGTCAGGCTCAAATTTTAATCCTCGAAATACTTAATGTATTCCTGCCTGCCGCGCCTGCCCCGTAGCTCCGGCAGATGGTACCGGGGTAGGTCCGGCAGATCGTACCGGGGTGGTTAAAATTATCGCCTTTCTTGAACTTAAACAAAAATTGACACTTTTCAAAGATCTCGGATCGTACGATAAACGTGTCCTGACGGCGTTTAACCATTATATGTAGTGCGATGTGTATCAATCCAATGGCTTATATGTGTTTATATTTTTACAAAAAACATGCCAGAGCTTGCCTGGTTCATGGGTTTGAGGTATTAAAAAAAGCCATTATCAGATAGGTGTTGTTTAAATATTTATTATAAAACCTTGTTTAAAGGGAGTTTACATTAATAGGAAATTATATAAAAAAGATTGGTATATAAATTGATAAGTTTAATACACGAGGTACATTCGTGAAGAATAAGATATCAGACATGCACAGAGAAATGTGCATGATGCACATTTCTTTGTGCCTCTTATTATTATTCAGTCTTTGATTGACCCGGATACAATTTTATGATGATATATTTTTTAATAAGTTAAAACTGAATTAACCATGACATAATAATAGGTTATCATAGTCTGTCTCAGCGGATCCCAATAAACCATGGCATAAAGTTTGCTTATTTTTCGATTGTTTTTAATCTTTCGATATTTTTAATCCGGCCCATTCGGAACTTACAGACTATAGATGAAAAAAGACCGAATTGGATATGAAGAAAAATTATACAATTCTTGTTGTTGATGATGAAAATGGCGTTCGCCAGTCATTCAACATGGTCTTAAAAGATGATTATAATGTTCTTCTGGCGGATACAGCACAGCAAGCAATTGATATCTTTATAAAGAATAAAGTCGATCTGATTTTACTCGACATTCTTTTGCCGGATGCAGGAGGTCTTGACCTTCTTGAGAAATTCAAGGAAGCAGATCCTAATACAGAAATAATCATGGTAACCGCAGTTAATGAAATTCAAACGGCAGTAAAGGCAATTAAGCTAGGGGCTTATGAATATATCATTAAACCTTTTGTGGTGGATGATGTCTTTACGGTAATTCAGCGGGCCATGGAGAAACGAAGCCTTGTCAAAGAAGTTGCCTATCTAAAGGATGAACTTGAACGGCATTACCCCTTTGAAAAGATGGTTGGCAAAGATGCAAAAATGAGAAAAATCTTTGAGTTAATATCGATTGTCTCTCAAAGTGATGGTACTGTACTGATACAGGGGGAAAGCGGTACCGGTAAAGAACTGGTTGCCAGGGCCATTCATAACCGGGGGTCGAGACAAAAAGAGCCGTTTGTGGTGATTAATTGTTCCGCCATACCTGCGACCCTGATGGAGAGTAAAATTTTTGGTCACAATAGGGGGGCGTTTACCGGAGCCACCCATACCAGTGTCGGAAAACTTGAAATTGCAGACAAGGGGACTATTTTTTTGGATGATATCGATTCGTTGGATATCAACATGCAGGCCAAGCTTCTACGAATTATCCAGGAAAAAGAATTTGAAAGACTCGGCAGCACCAAGGTTGTCAAGGTTGATGTCAGGTTCGTGGCATCTTCGAATAAAGACCTCAAGAATTTGATTCTTCAGGAAGAATTTCGTGAAGATCTCTATTATAGGCTCGCTGTTTTTCCCATTGAGCTCCCCTCTTTAAGAGAAAGAAAAGGGGATATTCCACTTCTGTTGAAGCACTTTTTGGAGTTAAATTCAATGAATACCGGAAAACCCCCCAAAATATTTTCCGAAGAGGCAGTTGACATATTAACGGAATATGATTGGCCGGGAAATGTCAGAGAGCTTCAGAACCTGGTAGAAAGGTTGTTTACCATTACAAAAGGCTCTGTAATTTATCTTAAGGATATTTCCACTTTTACCATTGGCAAAAGGAAAATTAAAGATATGACCCTTAAACAAGCCGTGAGCGCATTTGAGAAAAATTACATCTCTGAAGTTCTTGAAAGTGTTGACGGAAATAAAAAAAAAGCGGCGGAACGCCTCGGAATACACCGAAATACGCTCTTGTCCAAAACCATGGAATACGGTCTGAATACAAATAAATAAATAGATTGGAAATTCTATAAAAAAAATCGCCTCTGTTTCACATCTTTTTTTATTTATCCTTGACATGGATTTGCAAAATGTTTATAGGACTGCTTTCAAATGTGATTTTTCTGATGTTTATTCTCAACTGGAACAGGCTTATCTCCAACGGGAACGGTCGATTAACTGACTAACATTACTATACGATTTTATTATCATCGACTTACAATCGACTCAATAGAATGGGAAATTTGGAGCAGTCCTGAAAATGAGGCTCAATAATCTACTGGCGCAGAGAAAAACCGCAATTATAAAAGACTGGTTTATTTTAGCAGTTGAAACTTATCCACCCGACACTGCATCATTTCTAAAAAAACAAAAAGATCCTTTTGCCAACCCTGTTGGAAGAACCATATCCCAGGGATTGGAAGCATTATTTAATGAACTCCTTGAGGAAATGGACCATGAAACTCTAACCTCTTTCCTCGATCCTATCATCAGGATCAGAGCAATTCAGAACTTCTCCCCTTCACAAGCCGTAAGTTTTATCTTTCTTTTAAAAAAGGCTGTTAGAGAAAATATAAAAAAAGAAGCTTTGCAAGAGCAGCTTTTCAACGAACTGCTGTTTTTCGAGTCAAAAATCGATCAATTGGCCATGATTGCATTTAACCTTTATATGCAATGCAAGGAAAAGATTTACGACCTCAAAGCCAACGAGATGAGAAACACAACGTATAAGGCTTTTAAGAGGGCGGGTTTGGTTAGAGAGATGCCGGTAGATGAACCGGACATTAAACCTAATATTAATGCGTAAGGAGGCTTCAAACGACATATAAGTAGTTTTTTTGCAAACCTGAAATGATTTTGGATAAACTTTATATGTTGTTATGGGGCCATTGAGTGAGGTAATGGAATAATGAATATTAGTTATATGTATTCCCTCATAGCGGTTATCGTCTTATTTCTGCTTGCCTATGTGGGCGCTATGTTGCCGGGGGGTGAGGTATTTTTTGGTATTATCATACCTTATCTGGCGTTAATTATTTTTATTTTGGGATTTATAAATCGCATTATAGACTGGGCCCGTTCACCGGTTCCTTTTCGTATTCCCACAACCTGCGGTCAGGAAAAATCTTTGCCCTGGATCAAACCCAACAGTATTGACAACCCCACAACGACCGGCGGAGTTATTATTCGGATGTTTCTGGAGGTCGTTTTTTTCCGGTCATTATTCAGAAATACAAAAATGGCGTTAAAAGAGGGTGATAAACTTTCCTATGAATGGGAAAAGTGGCTGTGGCTCTTTTCGCTGGCATTTCATTGGACCTTTTTCGTCGTATTATTCAGACATCTTCGATTCTTCACGGAACCGGTGCCGGCTCTAGTGGAATTGGTGGCAAAACTTGACGGTTTTCTACAGATTGGCCTGCCGGAGCTTAGAATTTCCGGAGTGGTCTTGCTGGCCGCTTTAACCTTCTTGTTCTTAAGAAGAATATATATTCCACAGATGAGATATATTTCACTGGCTTCAGACTATTTCCCCCTGTTTTTGATTATTGGCATTGCGTTTACCGGAATCCTGATGCGCTATTTTACAAAGGTGGATATCGTGGGTGTAAAAGAGTTTACCATGAGCCTCGCGACCTTTAAGCCCCATATTGTCAACGGAATCGGCAGCATTTTTTATGTACATCTATTTTTTGTCAGTGTTCTTTTGGCATATTTTCCCTTCAGCAAGCTCATGCATCTGGGGGGAATTTTTATGAGCCCCACCAGAAATATGGCCAACAATACTCGCTTTAAAAGACATATCAATCCATGGAATTATCCTGTCAAGGTTCACACATATGAAGCATATGAAGACGAGTTCAGGGAAAAGATGGTTGAAGCAGGATTGCCCGTGGTAAAACCGTTAGCGGCGAAACCGCCGGAGGAACTAGAGGAAAAGGAGTAAGTAATGTCAGAACTTCCAAGTCCGGATGAGTTTTTATCAGGTATAGAGCATAAACCCTCCCCTCGGGGATGGATGGACACCCCTGTCGAAATCAGGAAAAACATCGCATGCCATGCAGCTAAGCCTGAACGGCTTGAGACTGTTGGTTTTCCCAACCCCAGAGATTGGAGTTGCTATGATGAAGACTGGAAACTTCCTGAAAACTGGCAGGAAATAATTCACAAAGGCTTTAAGGAGCGTCTGGACAGGTTTCGCTCCATAAAAGTCTTTATGGACATTTGCGTGCGTTGCGGCGCCTGTGCCGACAAATGCCATTTTTTTATCGGTTCCGGCGATCCTAAGAACATGCCGGTTGTGCGGGCCGAGCTGCTTCGTTCCATCTATAGAAACGATTTCACCACCGCCGGTAAAATTCTCGGAATGTTTGGAAAGAACGTCAAAAAGAGCTACGGCGCCAGAGAGATGACCCTGGAAGTCTTAAAAGAATGGTGGTATTACCTTTTTCAATGTACGGAATGCCGTCGCTGCTCGGTTTTTTGTCCGTACGGCATTGATACGGCAGAGATTACCATTTTCGGCCGGGAATTATTGAATCTCATCGGTCTGAATATTGACTGGGTTGCAGCACCGGTGGCATTTTGCTACCGAACCGGAAACCATCTGGGTATTCAGCCCCATGCTTACAAGGATATGATGGATTTCTTCACCGATGAAATCGAAGATGTTACCGGCATCCGGGTAGAACCCCATTTCATGAAAAAGAAGGCGGATATCCTTTTTATTACACCGTCCGGTGATGTTTTTGCCGACCCCGGAACGTTCACCTGTATGGGATACATGATGCTGTTTCACTTTTTACAGGAGAAATATGGTCTCGAAATCACCTGGAGCACTTACGCCTCCGAGGGCGGAAACTTCGGTTTTTTTACTTCACATGAGATGATGAAGCGGCTGAATGCCAAAATGTATGCAGAAGCCAAGCGTCTGGGGGTGAAATGGATACTGGGCGGAGAGTGCGGCCACATGTGGCGGGTGGTCCACCAGTACATGGATACGATGAACGGTCCTCCCGATTTTCTGGAAGAACCGGTTTCACCCATTACCGGCACCAAATTCGAAAATGCCAGATCCACCAAAATGATTCATATTACCGAGTTTACCGCCGACCTTATCAAACACGGAAAGCTTGATCTGGATATTTCCAGAAACGACCATTTGAAAGTCACCTATCATGACTCATGCAACCCTTCAAGGGGCATGGGATTGCTGGAAGAACCTCGTTATGTCATCAAAAACGTATGTAATCATTTTTACGAAATGCCTGCCAACACCATCCGGGAACAGACGTTTTGTTGCGGCAGCGGAGCGGGTCTCAATGCCGGAGAAAACATGGAGCTGAGAATGCAAGGCGCTCTGCCCAGACTCAATGCAGTCAAATATGTCCACGAAAAACACGGTGTAAATATGCTGTCGTGTATATGCGCCATTGACAGAGCCGCGTTTCCCACGGCGTTGGAGTACTGGCTTCCAGAAGTGGATAACTGCGGGGTTCACGAGCTGGTGGCCAATGCCCTGATTTTGCCCGGAGAAAAAAAGAGAACGGTAGACCTGCGCAATGAACCGTTGCCGGGAATGGAGGATGAAGATGCCGAATAAAAAAAAGATGTATGATAAAGGAGCAGTCATAGTAGGTCTTTGCATCTTTGTGATTTTGATAACGTTTCCTTTCTGGTTCAACTTTGGAAATGCAGCTCCGGCGCCGGAAATCAAAATTTCTGAAAAAGCCAAAGCCGCCAAAGAGTGTGTCATGCCCAAAGAATACATGAAGATGGAACATATGCAGCTTCTTAATGAATGGAGGGATACGGTTGTACGAGACGCCAAAAGGATCTTTGTAAACAGCAGTGGGAAAGAATTTAATATGAGTCTTACCAATACCTGTTTGGATTGTCACGAGGAAAAGGCTGAATTTTGTGACAAGTGCCACAATTATGCTTCGGTAAGCCCTTACTGCTGGGAGTGCCATATCGATCCAAAGGAGACCAAGTGATGAAAAGCAGCAGAAGAAAATTTTTGAAAATCGCCGGAGTTTCAGCGCTCGGTTTAGGAACCAAGCCGGTACTCAATGTGCTGGCATCATCCGGTGAGCATGAGGAAGCATCCAAGCCTGAAATCAAGAAAGGCAAAGACGCCCTGATAGCCAAAAGATGGGCCATGGTTGTTGATACTCGTAAAATCGAATCCGAAGAAGACCTTAAGACGATCATTGAGGCCTGCCATAAAATCCACAATGTTCCTGATTTTGAAAATAAAAATCATGAGATCAAATGGATTTGGCTGGAAGAGTTTCAACATGAATTTCCGACCCAGGAACATGAATTTGTCGATGACAGGCTTAGAGAGTTACCTTTTTTAACACTTTGCAATCATTGTGAAAATCCTGCCTGTGTTCGGGTTTGTCCCACAAAGGCAACGTTTAAACGCGAAGATGGAATCGTACTCATGGATTTTCATCGGTGCATCGGCTGCAGATTTTGCATGGCCGCCTGCCCCTATGGATCCAGAAGTTTCAATTTCAGGGATCCGCGCCCCTTTATCAAGGAGACCAACAACAAATTTCCCACCCGATCAAAAGGGGTTGTTGAGAAATGTAATTTCTGTGCGGAAAGACTGGCGGTTGGGGAAATGCCCGCCTGTGTTGAGGCGTCCAACGGTGTGCTTACCTTCGGGGATCTGGATGATCCTGAATCGGAAGTCAGAAAACTGTTAAAAACAAATTATGCGATTCGTCGTAAACCGGCCCTGGGTGCTGGGCCATCAGTATTTTATATTATATGAGGTGGATATGCTTGAAAAGGCGTTAACAGGAAGTAAGAGATACTATGGATGGATGGCGGCACTCCTTGCCGTTATCAGTGTTGGTTTTGTCTGCTATCTGTGGCAGTTTCGTTTCGGCCTGGGAATTACGGGCATGAGCCGGGACGTATCCTGGGGATTTTATATCGCCCAGTTCACGTTCCTTGTCGGTGTGGCTGCATCGGCGGTAATGGTGGTTCTCCCCTATTATCTGCATGATTATAAAGCATTTGGCAGGATTACCGTTCTGGGAGAATTTCTGGCGGTCGCTTCGGTAACCATGTGTATCCTGTTTATTTTCGTGGATCTCGGTCAGCCCATACGGGTGATGAATGTACTTTTGCATCCCACACCCAATTCGATTCTTTTCTGGGATATGATCGTGTTAAACGGGTACCTTTTACTGAACATTGTTATCGCCTATAAGGTACTGGAAGCAGAACGCAACAATGTTGCCCCGGCCAAATGGTTAAAACCTTTTATTTACATTTCAATTCCATGGGCTGTTAGTATCCATACGGTAACAGCATATCTTTACTGCGGTCTTCCGGGCAGAGGGTTTTGGCTGACTGCCATTTTGGCACCCCGCTTTCTTTCTTCGGCGTTTGCGGCGGGTCCGGCACTTCTAATCCTGTTGTGCATGATTGTCAGAAAATTTACCAAATTTGATCCGGGCAAGGAACAGATCCAGTCCCTTGCCAAAGTCGTAGCATATGCCATCACCGTTAATGTCTTCTTCTTTTTGTGTGAAGTTTTTGTGGTATTTTACAGCCAGATACCGGAACATATGGACCATTTAACTTACCTGTTTGTGGGATTGCACGGACACGGCGTTTTGGTGCCCTGGATGTGGGCGTCCATGATACTGATGGTGGTATCGATTATTCTGCTCGTTAACCCGGTAACCCGCAAAAACGAGACTGTTCTGGTTGCAGCCTGTATCACCGTGTTTGTCGGCACCTGGATTGACAAGGGTCTGGGAATGATATCCGGCGGATTTGTACCCAACCCTTTGCATCATGTAAATGAATATGTCCCCACAGTACCTGAAGTTCTTATTTCCATCGCGGTATGGGCCATAGGCTTTCTGGTACTGACGGTTCTGTACAAGGTGGGCATAACCATCAAAGAAGAAATTGCAGGATTAACATAAACTGTCTTTGGCAGTTTTTCAGAGGGGTTCGTCCGCAGGATGAGCCCCTTTTTTCTTGACATCTCCTCACTAACCATATAGAAACTATTCAATTATTACGTAATAAGAAATTGCGTTTCGTGTAACACCCCATTTTAAATTGACGGTTTCGTAAAAAGTCAGGAATTCGCTTTTGTCGTCATTCCGGCGAAAGCCGGTATCCAGTAAATCCAAGTACTTCTGGATGCCGGATCAAGTCCGGCATGACGGTTCTGGGACTTTTTACGAATTCATCAAAGTTAACTATAAAAAAATAAAAAGGCCAGGAAGGCTCAAACGGATTGAAGTCCGGCAAGCATTCCCGGCTTTTTTGTTTACGGGTGAAAAAATGCATATATCCGAAGGAGTATTATCCGCTCCGGTGCTTGTCACGGGTGCGGCCCTGGCTGTGGCCGGGATCTCAGTGGGTCTGAAAAAAATGGATTACGAAAAGATTCCAGAGGCGGCGGTCCTGTCAGCCGCTTTTTTTGTGGCCTCTTTGATCCATGTTCCGATGGGTCCATCCAATGTCCACCTTGTCCTTAATGGTATAAACGGACTCCTGTTGGGCTGGCTCTGTTTTCCTTCAATACTGGTCGCTTTAGCGCTTCAGGCAATCCTCTTCCAGTTCGGAGGAATCACTGTGCTTGGCGTTAATACGGTAATCATGGCCCTGCCCGGTTTAATGGGCTACTATCTTTTCGGCGGACTGATAAAAGGAAAAAACAGACGCTTGAGTTTGGCTGCAGCCTTTGCCGGTGGATGTTTCTCTGTCCTCCTTTCGGGTATTCTTGTCGCCGGCGCCTTGCTATTTACAGGGGAATCATTTATAGCAGCGGCCAAACTCATTATATTGGCTCATCTGCCTGTAATGGTTATTGAAGGAATCATTACGCTTTTTTGTGTGGCATTTTTGAAGAAGGTAAAACCCGAACTTTTGGGAGGTGTTTATGAAAAAGCGTCGTAATACACGGCTCTCCCTTATCATTCTTTTTTTAACCGCTATCCTACTAACAGGAAGCCATGTTCCTGCCTTGGCCCATAAGGTAATGATTTTTGCCTGGGTTGAGGGTGACACTGTTTTTACCGAAAGTAAGTTTAGCGGGGGGAAAAAGGTTATTCATGCTCCAGTTGTAATATTTGATAAAGACGGCAAAAAACTCCTGGAGGGAAAGACTGATAGCAAAGGTGTATTTTCTTTTAAAATACCCAAAGCGAGTGACTTGAGGATCGTCCTCAATGCTGCAATGGGCCATAAAGCAGAGTGGACGGTTACGGAATCAGAGATTCGTGAAGCAGGCAATATTTTAGAGGAAAAAAATACTGCTGAGTCTTCCAGACCAATACCTGTCGGGTTAAGCAAAGAAGAGGTCAAGAAGATTGTTGAGGATGCCCTGGATAAAAAACTCAGGCCCATTGTCAGGATGATGACCGAATCCAAGAATACGAAGCCCTCTCTCACTGAAATAATTGGTGGCATCGGATATATCTTCGGACTCATGGGAGTCGCACTATATTTTATAAGCAAAAACAAAAAGCGTTAGGGTTTATAAATTCAAAATGATTGAAGAACCATTTTCTACAGGCAACTCCATTATTCATGACCTGGATCCACGGGTTAAAATTATCATGGTCGCATTTTTTTCTGTGCTTGTTGCCGTATCCAGCAAATTTTTAGCATTGCTTCCTGCACTGGCCATATCGTTATTTTTTGTGGCCATGGCCAAACTTCCAATAAAAAAAGTCTTCTACAGGTTATTATTAGTTAATGGATTAATTCTTTTCCTCTGGTTTGTTCTTCCGTTTACTTACAACGGCCAGGCATTGTTTGCCATAGGGCCGTTTGTCGCAACCAAAGAAGGGATATTGTTAGCGGGTCAAATCACGGCCAAAAGCAATGCAATTCTTTTAACCATGATTGCTCTTTTGTCCACAACACCGATTTTTTCGCTGGGCCATGCCATGGGGCAACTCCATTTCCCAAATAAAATAACACACCTTTTTTTGTTTACTTTCCGCTATATCCATGTAATTTATAAGGAGTATCACAGGCTGACAAACGCAATGAGGGTGCGTGGTTTTGTACCCCGAACCAATATGTACACCTACAAGAGTTATGCCTATCTTGTGGGAATGCTTCTGGTCAGAAGTTATGACCGGGCGGAAAGAATCCACAAGGCCATGCGTTGCAGAGGATTTAATAAAAAATATCATTCATTAAAACAATTTTCCCTCAAAATGGAAGATATCTTTTATCTGTCACTGATGCTGGCTGTGATTTCAGGACTGGCGGTTTTGCAATGGGTAGTAACAACCTGATCATTAACTTAAAAGGGTTATCATTTTCATATTCAGCAAATAAACCCGTTATTGATAACCTGAGTTTTCATCTTCATCAAGGTGACCGGATCGGTCTAGTGGGGCCAAACGGCAGCGGTAAGACCACGCTTTTTCACATTATCCTGGGATTATTAAAACCCTGTTCAGGTACCGTCGAACTTTTCGGCAAGCAAGCAAAACAGGAAAAAGATTTTAGAGAAGCCAGAAAAAGAATAGGACTCCTCTTTCAAGACCCTGATGACCAATTATTCAGCCCCACGGTCCTCGAAGATGTCGCTTTCGGCCCACTGAATCTGGGAAAATCGCCAGAAGAGGCAAAAGACATTGCCTTGAAGACACTTGTCAGGCTTGATCTTTCCGGGTTTGAGGACAGGATAACCTACAAGCTTTCAGGGGGTGAAAAAAGGCTTGTCTCCCTGGCTACGGTACTTGCCATGGACCCTGAGGTGCTTCTTCTTGATGAACCTACCAATGGACTTGATGAAGAAACAGAAGAAAAAATAACCAATATTTTAAAAAGATTAGAACTATCCTACATTTTTATCTCCCACAACTTTGATTTCCTCTCAAAAACTACGGACAGGATATATGCGATGTCAAAGGGAAAGATTTCCTCCGATGAGGCCATGGTCCCCCACTCCCATGTTCATGTCCATAAATCCGGCAGAATACCTCATAAGCACAAATCCTGAGTCATTCTAACCGGTGACCCGGCAACGGGTCACCGGTTATGTAACTAAAATTCGACAGCCAACTGTGTGGTCACCAAATCCCTTTCATCATCATTCTCGAATTCTCCATGGAGATAT
>JASFHC010000041.1:0-12545 GCA_050123435.1 Desulfobacterales bacterium | reverse complement strand
GATACAGGGCACGCTATACCGTTTCATCTGCTGGTCAACAGTGATGGATTGAGACTGAACACCGCCTACAGCACACAGAACCAGTATGGCGCCGTCTAGAACCCGCAAAGATCGCTCAACTTCTATAGTAAAATCGACATGTCCCGGAGTATCGATAATGTTGATTTCATGACCAAGCCATTCACAGTAAGTTGCAGCTGAAGCAATCGTGATGCCCCGTTCTTTTTCAAGGTCCATGGAATCCATGGTTGCGCCAACACCATCTTTGCCTTTTACATCGTGGATAGCATGTATTCTTTTTGTGAAAAAAAGGACTCTTTCAGTGAGTGTGGTTTTTCCGGAATCTATGTGTGCACTGATTCCTATATTTCTCACTTTGTTAATAGCGTTTTTCATTGTACGGATACACTTTTCTGTTTTTGAAATAAAAAAACCCTCGTTTGGAAATGTATGCTTTTCCAAATAAATACGGTGCAAGATAATTGCATAAATGTGTTTGTCAAGGAATTCTTGTCTCAGGAGTCGTAATTTAACGTCTCGAAGATTCTACAACTTCATGAAAATACAAATTTGTTAATGAAAACCTGTTTATACCATCAGAATGGAAGAATGGAATGCTGGAATGTTGGGATATAGAGATCAATGGCGGGAATAAAACATTTTAATTGTAAAAACTCCTTTGAACCCATTATTCCATCATTCCATTATTCCAATTGTTACCTGCCCGCTCGTGCCTTGCAATGGCAAACGGGACGAAGTGAACTAACTTGTTTTTGTAAGGCGGATTAAACAAATTCCCAAGACAAGGATAAATCCGATTAGAGGTACAATCCCTGTCTTCAGTGCAATCCAACTAAGTCCCACCAGAGGGAGTAGTCCCACGCGAATCATCGCGCGCAGACCGTCATGTCCGGCGATGTGGTCAGCGGCTTTCGGTGAAAAAGTGTAATAAAAATTTACTAAGGCTTTGCCAAGGCTGTTGGTGAGTAGAAAACGGTCACGAATTTCACGCAAAACTTTAACCTGTGGTGCCATGGGTGAGCCGTAAGCTGCCGTGGCGATAAAGCAGCCACCGCCGCCACCGCCGCCACCGCCACCAACAGTTCCGGTGCCGGTAATTGCATTGCAGCTACTCACATTTAATCTTCCATGGCCATAGATGTTGTCTTTACCACCACCACCCATATCTATAGTTGTGGCGGTTAAACATTCCCATAATTGCGAGATGGAATAGGTTGAATATCTATCCAGAATTAGTGCCGCGGCACCGGAGACATGCGGGGTGGCTGCACTGGTGCCGGAAAAGCGGCCAAAAGTGTAATTTAACACCCAGTCCGGCCCGCAGATATCCGGCTTGATTCTGCCGTCGTTGGTCGGACCTATGGAACTGGAGATTTCTTGGGGACCGGTTGTCCAGTCGCTATAGTCAATTGCGCCCACAGCCATTGCGCCATCGGCATCCGCAGGGTTTAATAGGCTGCTTGACGCCACAGCCGGGGATAAATCGTGGTATAAACTGTGTACTTCCAACCGATGATTTGCAGTGGCGCTATATTGATAGATCGAAACATAGTATGAACCGGTTGACGGTACGGTATAAGAAATCATTTCTGTGGGTTCTTGGTTACCTTCTTGGCGAGCATTACTCACTGCAACCTCATTAAAGGAACCATTTAAAAGATACAAGTCATAGTCTTGATCTGTGGTGGCCCAATTATTCCATGTTAAATAGACTTCAATGGTTTGGCCGGCAGCGGCAGTTATATTTATTGTTTCATCACTGCTGGATACATTGTGCCATCCATCACTATCAGAGTCCGTGAAAGTGGCCTCGTAGTGCCGGGTTGCTTGGTTGCCGGCGGCATTCACCCACAGGATCCCATGATCATAGGCATGGTTTGCCGTACACACAGGGTTATAATTATAACATTCCCCGTCATAAAAATTCGTGTTAAATGCCACTAAAGAACTATTAATGACATCAATTCCATGGGTAATAGCGTATTCTTTAGCATCCCATAGATCTAATGTGTCGGCGACTTTTATCAAATAAAGATTTGCCCCAGGGGCCATGTCGTAAATAATCTCAGCAACAGCCGTACCGTGATGAGAATAGGTTTCCAAAGAAGGACTGTTGGAAACACAAGGATAGACCGTGCAGTCGATTTTTTCAACATTGTTCGGAAGTTCGTTATTACTTATGGCTGAAGATAAGCCCAGAAAGCCTACATCGATTACCGCAACATTTACACCGGAACCGTCATATCCCGACGAATGATATGAGGATGCCGATGTCAGGTTTACCCCTTCACTTTGAAGGTCTGCCGGTATGAGCCTGTCAGGCAGCTTGATAAATGAGATCCCTTTTACCGTGTCGGCAATAGCGGTCAGCATAGGGATCGGCGCCGTGAGTCTTGATACAGGGCCGGCATGTTTGACGATTCCACCCCCTAAAGCCTGAAGTGACAATTCATCCACGGTTGTCCCGGGTTCATTCATCAGAAACACCGTGATCTTATCCGGATCTGTTATTTTAATATTCCTGCTCTGTGCAAACCGTCGGCCGTCCCTGGGGCTTTTTTCATATTCTATCTCAAGCTTTTTCAGGCAACCGGTCATTTTGGGATGAACCTTTTGTTTTGACGGGCTTATATCCAAAATTTTGGCAACTACGCTGGTGCCAAAGGAAAAATTAAACGCCAGAATTGTACTCAATACGATCAAAGATTTTTTAGACATACTTTTATTCTAAATTACTCAATAATTCCCTGACCCATTACCCGATACAGCGTGGCTTTTGCAATTTTGAATTCATATAATGCACTGTAATAATTGGTCATGGTTCTAGATAAAAGGGTCTGCGCATCCAGCACTTCGGTGGACGTGGCCACCTGCTGTTTGTACCGTTCTTCGTTGATCCTGAAGTTTTCCTTTGCCTGTTCAATGGCTTTTTCAACAGTGATGATGGCCCGTTCCGCTTCTTGTGTTCTCAAATATGCTTTTTTTACTTCTTGTTGTATATTATCCAGAAGTTCGTCTTTTCGGAACTGTGCCTGAGACAAACGGGATCTTTTTTCATTGGTTCCATAATAGGTTCTGCCCCATTCGAAGAAATTCCATTTTGCGACGGCTAAAATATTCCAGCCCCTTGGATCAAATATCCCTTCACCGCCATCCACATCCCAATCTGTTCCTTCTTTGAAATAATTGCCTTCCAGGTTAATCGTAGGAAAATAATCTTTTTTTGCGAGCTGGAATTCCTTTTCCGCTATTTCAACGTCTAAATCGGCTATCTTGATCTCCAAACGATTTTGGTCCGCCTGGGCGAGGCAGTACTCGAGATCTTTTTCAAAAGAAGAATAATCAAGCATATCTTCTATTGCAACGGGGGTATTAATGGGTCTTCGAAGCAGGGTATTAAAATCCGACTCGGCATTTTCCATAGTGTTTTTTGCCACAATGAGTTCCTGTTTTGCGTTAGCCAATTCAACCTGTGCCTGCAATAGATCATTTAACGGGGACATGCCTACTTGATAAAAATTTTCGGCAACATTCTTTTGGGCATCGATCTGGACAACGGTCTCTTCCGCGATTTTATGCAGCTTCTGTGTCTTCAGCAGCGTAAAATAGATAGTTTTCGCATCTAAGATAATATCTTGACGCATAAGTTTTTCTTTAATTTCTGCAGCATCAAGACCGAGCTTTGCAATATCATACTGTCTAAGTATAGAGAACCCGGCAAATATGGGTTGGGAGACAGAGGAAACAAAGGAGTATGAATCATCCGCAGCGGTTGCAAAACCTCCGATGCTCGCGCCCTCGTCCATTTTATTGTACTGATATTTTGCACTAAATGTAGGTAAAAAATTAGTAAGCCGGGCGTTTTTTACGGCTAAGGCCGCAGCTGTTTCTTCTTTGGATGATTTAAGCTCGAGATTAACCTTAATTGCATTGTCAATGGTCTGTTTAAGGGTAAGAATCTCAAGAGGTTCCTGTGCTCCGGAAAGGGTCGGGGAAAACAAAAAATAAACCATGATCATACAAAAGAATCTTATGAAAAAAGAATGTTGTCTCATTGTTTAGGCCTCCAGGTAATAATTAGTTTCCCTTTTCACTCGAAGCAAGATTGTTATCGGATAAGAATTTTAAAATCAACAGTTTCTTGGATATCTGTTATTTGAATGGGTTGTCAAAAAATTAAATAATGAAAAATGTTGAGGTTATTTTACCGATGAAACAGAAAAATAATAATATGAATTTGTTAAAAATTGTTTTTCACGTTTGATGACTCTTAGTCCTCTTTCTATAACGTTTTGTAAGAGGACGCTGCCGGAGAAGCACATAGGTTGCCCCTGTACCGCCGTCACAAGATCTTGCACTTGAAAAGGCGATAATCCACTTTCGCCAGGGTCCACAGGTAAGCCATTGGATAACCCTGGTTTTTAAGACTGGCTTGTCAGGTGAGGAAAGGCCGCGGCCGTGTATAATCAGAACCGCCTTTTTTCCGGATGTTATGGAATCTTTTAAAAACATCTCAAAAGCATTTCGGGCATCTTCCACTCCGAGTCCGTGGAGATCGATATGCGCCTGTATCGAGAAATCTCCCCGGTGTAGTCGTTTTGTAATCTCAGGATGGACATTATATCCCCTGCCTTCGATATATTCGGGAGTATCGGCAACAACAAAACCGGTTCCGAACTTCACAAGATTATCCAGTTTAAGCAAAGTTTCATCCTCTGAATCATGATCTGGGCCGGCCGGCAGGCCGGGGCTGGATCTGTGTTCTATCAGGTCTCCTCTGGGGATTGGTATAACGTCTGACATTTCTTTCAAAAACAGTTCATTTTCAGAGGATTGTTTATCGGGTATATTTTCATCAGGTTTGTATAGGTCATGTTGGCTGTTGCAGGTTTTCAAAACTTGCTTTTCCGCTAATTTTTTCTCAAGCAGTTCTTTAAGTTCTTTAAACGGTTTGAAAGCTCCTGATGACTTGGAAGTTCTCATATAGTCCCCCAAAATTTGATGTGTTACGGAGGATCTGTTTTTTGGATAAAAACCGTTTTTTCGTTGATGTTTATGGTTATTATTTTGTTATAACTCGGGAGGCCCCGTTGGTATCAGACAGGCAAAAACCAGGGGGTCTTGACTGGCGTTTCTTATCTGGTGCTCTTCATTGCCGGGTATAAAAATGACATACCCTTTGGTTACAGGTATCCATTTGTCTTGGGATAATACTTCACCTTTGCCTGAATGAATGATGATCTCATGCTCCCATTCATGGGCATGCTTTGGGGAATAGCCACCTTCAGACAGTTCAAAAAAACGCATGCAGAAATTAACTGCCCCGTCAGACTTGCCGATGACTAAACGTCCCGTGACCCCTTTTAGGGTATCAGCATCGAAACGCTTGGGTTCTGCTTCAGAATAGTGTATGATTTTCATTAAAGTCTCCCTAATCCAATTGAAAATTTCCTGGATTGAAAATTGAATATTGAATAATTAAGTAATCATATCAATATGTCATGAGGTTTTTTCCGTAAATATTCGATCTTCAATCGAAAATATTAGATTATCTTTAATATCAATCTGCAAGGTTCAGGTCAACAAAAATGGGAATGAGTACTTGGTGATGCAGATCGGCTCAAAAAAGTGGAAAAATGTTATATATGACGGCGCCAAAGATTTTGACATTCAAATTGATCAGGCAAAAATAGATCAATTTGGAATTCATGCCTGTGAACTTTTAAGATGGTCCCGAAAGACCAGTCTGACCGCTATTTCAGATCCTTTAGAGATTGCGGTAAAACATTTTTTGGATTCCATAGCCCCGTCTCCGTTTATTCCTCCGGATATCTCTTTGCTCGATGTGGGTTCGGGCGGCGGATTTCCAGGGATTCCGCTTAAGATTATGATACCCTCTTTATCCGTTACTCTTATTGATGGCTCAAGAAAAAAGGTCAGTTTTTTAAAACATGTGATCAGAATGCTCGGTCTTATCAATATTGAGGCGTGTCATGTCAGGGCCCAAGACCTATCTAAGGATTGCGGGGTTCATACTGTTTATGACGTCATAATAAGCCGAGCGTTATCTTCCACGGTCAATTTTGTTCAAATGTCGTTACCTTTGCTTGCAAAAGATGGGGTTATCATCGCCATGAAGGGGAAAATAACTGATAAGGAAATTGAATCCGCGCGATCACTGTTAGAGAAATCGTGCGATATTCAGGAAAACAGCATGAATAATTTTAACATAGTGTTGAAAAAATATAGACTTCCGTATCTAAAATCCCAACGCTCTCTTGTGATTATAAAGAACATTGTATAAAGACTTTATGTTTTAGGGTAAACGCATTTGAATCCCAATACAATGAGTATGCTCCACGACGTCATATATCTCTTTCCAACCGACGGAGACTTGTGCTTAAGCACCCGTAAGCCCGAGCCGCGCCAGAGTTATTAAGAACAATTCGTCACTAAATTATGGCACTGATTTTTTAAGTCATAATTTCATTCGGCTCGGGCCAACACGCGCTAAATCAATTCAACCAGTCAGTCGGTTTACAAGAGAAACACGCCGTCGCACCGCTGCACCGAAATCAAATGTGTTTATCCTAATTTAGGTTTTGATAAGTATGGACAAGTAATAATACTTTTGATATCAAATTAAAACATAACGTTTGCCCCGGAAGTATCGGGGCCGAAAACAACACAGGAAAAGGAGACAGCTATGCCCAGTAATGACCCGCAGCGCACCATCGATTTCACCGTGGACCGGAATAATCTTTACCGTGAAGAATCCTTCACCGATATCAAAGTCGCCGCAATCAGACGACTCACACCTATAAATCCCGATGGATCTGATGATGAAAGCCGTGCTTGTATTTATATGGCACAGACACAGTTGATGTCGCCATCGGGACCGGTAGTACTTCAATCTATTCTCGATGCCGGGAGTTTAGAACAAGCTATGGAGGGATTTCCAAAAGCCATGCAGAAAGAACTTGACAGGAGAATGGCAGAAGAAAAGAAAAAGGAATAGGAGAGGGTTGTATGAAAGTTTTAATCTGTGGCAAAGGCGGCAGTGGTAAGAGTACCCTCTCGGCCCTCATAGCGATCGCTTTGAAAAATCGGGGGTACCGTGTTTTGCTGGTGGATGCCGATGAATCCAATTATGGTCTTCACCGTTTGCTTGGCATTTCCCACCCTGTTTCATTAATGGACAGTCTGGGCGGTAAAAAAGGGTTCAGACAAATGACGGCGTCGGCATTCCCCCATTCTATAGATGCCGTTCCTTTTAAGGAAAGGATACGCATCAACGAAATTCCAGGGGACTGTATTTCTGAATCTAACGGAATCAAGTTGCTTGTCGTTGGAAAGATTCATCATTTTGGAGAAGGATGTGCCTGCCCCATGGGGGTTCTTTCAAAAATGGTTTTGTCAAAACTTGATTTTAGAGAAAATGAAATTGTTGTTGTAGATACTTCTGCCGGCATTGAGCATTTTGGTCGTGGAGTCGATGCGGAATGCGATATAATCATCGGAGTGGTGGATCCCTGTTTTGAGTCCTTTGTGTTGGCAGATCAAATGCGTGATATGGCAATAAAAGCCGGGGCCGAAATATTTTTTGTACTTAACAAGGTTGATGAGAAAACGCTGGATATAATGCACAAAAATATAGAACATGAAACGGTGATTGCCGAAATCCCGTATCTGCATGCTCTTTTCATGCAGAATCTTGAGGGTAGGGAACTCGAAAAAAGTTTTCTGGAAGTGGATCCGATCTGCCAAAGAATAGAAGATGTTAAACACAAGTCGTGATTCAACCGGAATGAAACGTTTGGGCGAAACCCATCGAATAGCCAATGGAAAACCCGAATACCATAGCAAGCGGCGCTTATCCCAACCGTCCGCTTGTGGCAGTGGGCGCCATTGTTTTTAAGGAAGACAAGGTCTTGCTGGTACTGCGTGCCAAACCGCCTGCTGAAAACCACTGGACCATTCCCGGAGGATGCGTTGAACTGGGAGAGACCCTTCAGGAAGCAGCAGAACGGGAAATCCGGGAAGAGACCGGCCTGACCATACAGGCTGGAGAGCCTGTATATACATTCGATGTAATTGAACGTGACTCAAACGGGACAATCCTGTTTCACTATGTTATTGTGGACCTGGCGGCCGATTATGTGAGTGGAGACCTCAGGCCCGGAAGTGATGCCACTGACGTATGCTGGGCCTCATTTAGGGACGTTAAACGCCTGAAAGTCAGCGCTGCGACACGCAAGCTGTTAAAGGAATATTACAATTCATGGCGGGACACGAACTAACTTGAAAAAAAGTCAAAGGAGTTGAGCTATGGTTACTGCACCCCTTAGCGATTATTATGAAGATTTACAGATAAGCCCTAACGCCGATATGGAAATGATCGAGCGAGTTTTCCGGATACTTGCGAAACGATATCATCCCGATAATACCGAAAGCGGGGATGCTGAAAAATTCAACGTACTTTATAGAGCATATAAAGTCCTTTCCGACCCGGAAAAACGAGCGGCTTTTGATGCAAATTACGAGCAGTTGCGTGCGGAAAGATTAAAGATCGTTGAAGAAGCGTCACAATCCGACGGTTTCGAGCACGATGAACGGATACGTCAAGGGGTTCTTTCGTTGCTATATGTTGCACGCAGACAGGATGCTTTGAATCCGGGGATGGGCATCATGGAATTTGAGAAAGTGCTCGGGTGTCCTCAGCATCACATGGAATTTCATCTCTGGTATCTCAAGGAAAAAGGATGGATTCTGCGCACTGATACCGGGGGCTATGCCATCACAGCGGATGGCGTAGATAAGATGGCAAAGACCGATATGTTGTTGAGAAAGGATCGGTTATTGCCGGGGATCGGTGAGACTTCCGAAAGGAGAGAGGCCTCAATGGATCCGGCCTCAGATGACAAGATCCAAATAAGGAGTGATGGAGAAAGGGATAGCAATTAAGGGCGTTGCCCAATAGGCACAAAGTTATTTTTTACATCGGAAGAACTGTGGACGTTCATCTTTTTTTAAGGGAGAGAACAATTATGGGCACAAACAATATCGTTTTTCTGGAAAATCTGGAATGGTTCGACGATACCGGTAAGGAACTTGTTCACCGGCTTCCCCAGAAAGGTTCCGGAGAAATCAAATACGGGGCCCAACTTACAGTGAGGGAAAGTCAGGCGGGCGTCTTTTTCTATCAGGGCAAGGCCATAGATGCTTTTGGACCAGGACGGCACACGCTTAAAACAGCAAACATTCCAATTTTAACAAAAATTCTCAGCCTGCCATGGGGACTTACCAGCCCGCTTAGGGCGGAAGTCTATTTTGTAAATATAAAAGTATTCACAAATCTCAAGTGGGGGACCCGCGATCCGGTGGCATTTAAGGATTCCGAGCTGGGTCTGATCAGGCTCAGGGCTTTTGGAGTCTTTAACCTTCAGGTTATGCAACCGGTGTTGTTTATAAACAACCTCGTGGGCACCCAGGGCATGTATACCACTGGAGAGATTGAAGAATATCTAAATCGTGTCATTGTCTCAAGGTTCAACGACTACATGGGAGAGACTATCGACTCGATCCTTAACCTTCCCGCAAGATACGAAGAGCTTTCCGAGGGTATGGTTAAACGTCTCCGCAAGGATTTCAGCAACTTCGGTCTCGGACTTACCCATCTCTATATCAATGCCGTCACTCCTCCACCCGAGGTTCAGCAGGCTATTGACGACCGGAGTCGTATGGGAGTTTTCAAGGATATGAATAAACTCATGCAGATGAAAGCGGCCATGGCCATGGAGAAAGCTTCGGAAGGTGAGGGGGGTGCGAGCCCGGGCATGGGAATGGGGCTCGGGTTGATGATGCCGGCCATGTTCTCCCAATACTTTGCCGGAGCAAACCACCAATCCCGGCAACCCTCCGTCCGGCAAGAGGTGCCCTGTCCGGATTGTAATCATTCGATTCCCTCGGATGCAAAATTCTGTCCCTTCTGCGGTCACCAGCAACTCGTTTTTGGCCAATGTACAAAATGCGGTAAAAATCTGACTCCCAGCGCAAAGTTTTGCTCTCGCTGCGGGCATCCGGCAGAAGAAAAGCCCACGGCAAAATTTTGTTCAAAATGTGGCAGTGAGAACGTTGCAGAATCGATATTCTGTAACCGGTGCGGGGAGAAGTTATAACTCCAATTGTGCGAAAATGTCCAAATGGGTGTTATCCGTTAGTAGAATGAGGTTAAGCAAATATTTTTATTGCCGTCGACAGAAGTGAGATATGGTTTCGTCCATCGATTTTTTAAAACTGTTAGCTGATAACCAAGAACTGATAACAACTCATCGAGCTCCAACTCGAGAGTATAAGCGAAGCAAACTAATTTCCTTTTGTATTGAAAATTGCCTGACATACTGATCGAACATCAATGCCCCCAGTGCGGGGCTCCTGCTATTCTGAAAGAAACGGATCGATTATTTACCTGCGAGTTCTGTCGTGTAAAATCTTATCTGCTTCAAAATAAATTTTTCCGCTATATGCTCCCCAACGCTGCTCCGAAAAATAAAAATCTGGTGTTTTTTCCCTACTGGAGATTTAAAGGCATGCTTTTTTCGTGTGTGGAAAGCGGCATAAAACACAGGTTTATAGATATCAGCCATCAGGCCGTGGAATCCGGTTATTTCCCCATCTCCGTTGGGCTCCGCAGTCAGGCGCTAAAACTTAATTTCGTTGTGCCGGAAACCAGCGGGTATTTTCTGAAGCCGACCCGGCCCTTTAACAATGTGATGGATGATTTTAAGCGCCGTTTCAGCACTTCTTTACCCAAACCGATTTATCACCAGTCACATATTGGCGAAACGCTTAGTCTTATTTATTCTCCTTTCTATGCAGAGGATAAACTATTTGACGCTATATTGAACAAGCCGGTTTCGCCGGTACTGCCGGATGATTTTGACGTAACAGTTCTTCAGGGCGGACGTCCGGACGAGCGAATCAATTTTATCCCCACGCTTTGTCCTGCTTGCGGATGGGATTTGGAAGGCCGGCGGGATGCTCTGGTTTTGAACTGCAAAAACTGCAATTCGGCCTGGAGGCCGGATGCAAATGGATTAAAAGAACTGAAATTCGGATTTATACCGGCAAAAGAGAAAAATATTTTATATCTGCCTTTCTGGCGTATAAAGGCGGATGTAACCGGCATAACGCTCAATTCGTATGCGGATATGGTCAGGATTGCCAATGTACCGAAAGCGGTTCAGAAAAAATGGGAAGATTTGGAATTTCGCTTTTGGGCCATGGGTTTCAAGGTCAGGCCCCAGGTTTTCGTACGCCTTGCGCGTAATATGACCCTTGCACAACCACAGGAAAAACTGGTCAGGGAGCTGCCTGACGATCCGCTTCATCCCGTAACGTTACCGATTGAGGAAGCTATTGAGAGCATTACGATCAATCTGGCCAGTTTTATGAAACCCCAAAAAGACCTTCTTCCCATACTCAGAGATATAACAATAAAACCAATAAGTTATCTCTTAGTCTACATACCTTTCATTGAACAACATCACGAATTCATTCAGCCGGAATTTCATCTGACCATTAACAAAAATCAGCTTAAGTTTGCATCAAATTTGTAGTAATGTGAGTTACAGGATAAACGTAGTTGTGAAGCGCTCATACTAAATTGGGATTCAAATATGTTTTCCCTGATATGGGTCATTAGGTGTTAAACGATGGACCATAGACGTCGTTAACCTATTATTGGTCTCTTAACACCGATTCTGGTTTCAGAAGCGAATTGCATATGTTCTGAAGTTCTACCGCATTATTTGAGAAAATCCATTTTACCCCCCTGTTGAGCTCACGGAATAAACAGTTTTTAGAACCAATAAACCCTGTTCCAACGCGTTGATTCTGCTGATGGTGTCTTTTCAGTATAGTATCGATGATTAAAAAATAGTGTCCTGTGATGCCCCGGTAATTTTTCAAAAGAGCCTGATGACTTAACCGTTTAACATTGAGCCGGGCACTGGGAAGAAATGTTGACGAAGGTGCAAAGTTGATCAACATGAACATCTCAGGCCGCAAGGAAATGAGATGAAAATCAATTTGAGGCGTCAGCGGATTGAAAAGATCTTTCAACACCTTGTTTTGATATACGGGATCAGGAAATTCTTCTTCCTTGATTTCAACCATAAGGTGTAAAATCTTGCCATACTTTTGAATGACTTCGGAAAGAGAGGGAATCAAGCTACACTGTTTTTTTAACTCAGCAAGGGTTACCTTGTTTACCTGTATATCAGACTTGAACACTCTTTTAAGGGTCCTGTCATGGAAAACAACAGGTTGCAGATCTTTGGTCCAACGAATGTCAAATTCTATCCCCCACACGCCGGCTTCTCTTACCCGGTCAAATGCAGGGATTGTATTTTCAAAAACCGTCTTATTATCATACTCTCCCCGATGTGAAATGATTTTACACCGTTCCAGTCGTTCTTTACCGGGGAATGGTTGTGGGCACTTCATGTAGAAAAAATCGACAA
>JASFHC010000040.1:0-12625 GCA_050123435.1 Desulfobacterales bacterium | reverse complement strand
TTTTGCAGGGCATTAAAATACGACATCCAAATCTTCCGGTACTTATCGTTACCGCCCACGACAAGCACCTGTTTGATCCCCATCTTTCTCAAGCGGACGGGTATTTGGTTAAAAGCCATACGGCCGCCGATGAGCTCAGAGAAAAGATTTCCAATTTATTAAATCAGTTGCCTATCGTTTAGGTAATATCTCAATAAATTCTGGATTTTGCTCAATATCACCATTTAAGAGACCTTTGAAAAACGTTCAATTTTGTTCAAGGCCAAGGAAGGCGAAAATTTTAACCACAGACATACATTGAGTATTTCGAGGATTAAAATTTGAGCCTGACGACGGGATTTAGCAAAAGGGGGCGTTTTTCAAAGGTCTCATTTAATACATCAGAACTTATTGAGAAGTTACTCGTCCAGGAAGATACAAAATTTCCCTCTCCGAAACAACCCTGACCTCCCCGAAATAATGGTGCCTTTTCCTTTGACACAAAAGTTCCGTTATTTTATATTAGTATTTTTGAAACAAAACCCTATTGTCTTACAAAAGAAACAGTGACGCCCGATGGATAATTCAAACTGGGTCAGTCAGGATCCCGCGCCGGGAACACGCATTCTTATATTTAGAGGCGATACCCGGACATTTAATCTCTCCCTTTCACAACCCGTAAAAGGAACTGCATGGCTTCGTACCAACATCGGCCATGCCCGAACCGCCAGGCAGGAAATCATCAGGAAAGTAGAAAACGATAAGCCGCCCCTTGGTCGGGACTGGTTTGACGTCCCCATGTGCTGTGTTGACGACCAAAATTTTATGATTACACTTCCTTTTTGTGAAGTCGGGCATTTTGAAGCCAAATGTTACTTTTTAAGTGAAAACCAGACCATCCCGGTGTGGCCGGAGGGTCCTAATGTCACCATCAACGTGGAACCGGCACATACATGCTGTTCAAACATAATTTATAATGCATTTGTCCGGCAGTTCGGTCCAAACAAGAACGGCAAATTCTTATCTGGGACTGATGAAGATTCGATCCGGGCTCTTGATAAAAACGGTTATACGGTTATCCCGCCATCAGGAACCTTTCGTGATTTGATCGGGGAACTGGATTTCATTATTGGCAAGCTTGGGTGCAGAATAATTCAGTTGCTTCCGATACATCCCACCCCCACGACTTATGCCCGCATGGGACGGTTTGGAAGTCCGTATGCAGCGCTCAGTTTTACCGCCGTTGATCCGGCTTTGGCGGAATTTGACCCTAAGGCAACTCCTCTTGAGCAGTTCATAGAGCTGATAGATGCAATCCATGAACGTCATGCCATGATTTTTCTTGACATCGCCATCAACCATACGGGCTGGGCCGCCGGTCTTCATGAAACTCATCCTCAATGGCTTGTCCGGAATCCGGACGGCCAGATTGAAATGCCGGGCGCCTGGGGTGTGGTCTGGGCAGACCTCACGAGTCTCGACTACACCCAAAAAGACTTGTGGCAATTTATGGCCAATGTTTTTATTACATGGTGTCGACGGGGGGTAGACGGATTCCGGTGCGACGCGGGATATATGATTCCGGTTTCTGCATGGAGGTATATTGTTGCTGCTGTCAGGGATCAGTATCCTGATACAATTTTTCTTCTGGAAGGGCTGGGTGGGAAAATCTCTACAACCCGGGATATCCTCAATAAATCCAATTTCAACTGGTTTTATTCTGAGCTTTTTCAAAACTATAACCGCAGTCAGATTGAAGCCTATCTTCCGGGAGCCAATGAAATCTCCGTAAGTGACGGGATAACGATACATTTTGCTGAAACCCACGACAACCTTCGTCTGGCCGCTCGCTCTGAGGTATTTGCTCGGATGCGGACCGCACTGTGTGCTCTTTGCAGTCATCAGGGCGGCTTTGGCTTTGCCAACGGGGTGGAATGGTATGCAAGAGAAAAGATCAGCGTCCATGAAGCAACTTCACTGAACTGGGGTGCTGCAACCAATCAGGTGAAACATATCCGTCGCCTTAACACTTTGGTCAAAATACATCCGGCATTTCATGACCAAACGGAACTGAAAATGATACAACAGGGCGATGGAAATTTTGTTGTCATATTGCGGCACCATGTGCCGTCAGGAAAAAAGCTTCTTATTGTGGCGAATCTGAATGATCGGAGTCAAACGTTAGCATCCTGGAATCCTAAGAAAACAGGCATGGATGCATCTGAGTTCGTGGATCTTATTTCCGGCGAGAAAATAGCTGTTGCTGAATCTGACGGAGAACAATCCTGTCATCTGGATTCCGGTCGGGTTCTCTGTTTTACCGATGACCGAAATGGTATTGATCTTATTGGCGAAATTGAATCAAAACCCACATTATATCCGGAGCGAATTAAACAACAGTGCCTCAGTGCTAAGGCCATGGACGTGCTTCATTATTATAACGTCACCCGGGATCTGGGCAAATTTGAGCCGGACAAGGCTGCGAGAAAGCTGGCGGAAAATCCCATTGAATATTGCCGCAGTCTTAATCCTTTCAGCAGTGAACCTCGGGTTATAACCTGGCAATGGCCCCGTGATAAAAATCGAGAAGTAATGGTGCCTCCCGACCATTTTCTAATGGTTCGCGCCCGCAGACATTTTCACGCCAGGATTATGGATAAGAATCGGTGCCTTTACCATGAAGAAAGTCTGCAATGTATGGACGGATCGTATTTTACACTTTTTTCACCCCTGCCTCCACCCATATCTAATCGCTCAGTTACCCTAAAAATATCTGTATATACTCCAGGTGATACTCAACATGTTGGTGGGCCGCTTCTTTTCCTATCTCGGTCGGAGGATGCAACGGTGAAACGAATCTATTATCGGCCGGACCTGTCGAGACATTCACTCCTTCTGCTTGGCACTAACGGTCGCGGAGGCATGCTTCGGGCGGCCGTTTCCTGGGGAGAGCTTGCCAGCAGGTATGATGCCCTTTTGGCAGCAAGTATGAACCCTGAGATCCCTGAGGATCGCTGGGTAATGTTTACACGATGTCGGGTGTGGCTGGTGTATCAGGGCTATTCACAGGAAATCTGCGATGACTGCTTTGATTCTTTTTGTTTCCAGTCCCGTTCCCGAGGTGTGTGGCGATATCAGGTGCCCACAGGCCAGGGAGAACATGTCTTTCTGACCATATGTGTGGAGATGGTTACCGGAGAAAATTCCATGCATATGGTTTTTATCCGCGATTCAGCAAAAAGCAGGCAGGGAATGCTGGCCGATCATGAGCCGGTCCGGCTCATCCTGCGTCCGGATATTGAAAGCCGCAATTTTCACGAGACCACTAAGGCATATCAGGGACCGGAGCATTCTTGGCACGGGGCTGTGAGATCGGATCCGGACGGCTTCACATTTGTGCCGGAGCAGGATCACCGGCTGAATTTGAAGATTTCTGAGGGGACTTTTGTATGGGAGCCGGAGTGGCAATACATGGTACATCGGCCCATAGAAGCTCAGCGGGGTCTAGACGCGGATTCGGATCTGTTCAGTCCGGGCTATTTTTATTCATTCCTAAAAGGAGGAGAATCCGTATCGCTAAACGCCTCTATTACGGGTACCCAAAATTCCCATGTTTCGAATCAAAAACTCCGGATCCGTGATATAGAACCAGTTATTTTTGAAAAAAGCAGATTTTGCAAACCGGATAAAGCGTTAACAACGTCGTTGGATGATTATGTAGTCAAACGGAACGATTTGAATACGGTAATTGCCGGATATCCATGGTTTCTCGATTGGGGAAGGGATGCTCTGATTTTTGTCAGGGGGTTGATTGCAGCAGGAAAAATGGACGAGGCTCGTTCTATCCTGAAACAGTTCGGACAGTTTGAAAATAACGGGACGATTCCTAATATGATCCGAGGCAAAGATGCCGGAAACCGAAACACCTCTGACGCACCGCTATGGTTTTTTGTCGCATGTGCCGATCTGGTCCGAATCCAAGGAAATGAAAAATTTCTTGATTCAAAGTGCGGTGATCGAACCATTCGTCATATTCTTTTTTCCATAGCCAATGCTTATGAGCAAGGCACGCCCAACGGTATCCGTATGGACCCGGAGTCGTGTCTTATTTTCAGTCCATCCCATTTTACCTGGATGGATACCAATCACCCTGCAGGGACGCCGCGGCAAGGATATCCCATTGAAATTCAGGCGCTCTGGTTCGCCGCGCTATCCTTTTTAAAGCGCATTGATCCTTCAGGGCACGCCGGCGACTGGGTGAATAGATCTTCCAGAGTTCAGACGTCGATTTTTAACCTTTTTTGGCTCGAAAAATCCGGCTACCTATCTGACTGTCTCCATACCGATTCGGGAGAGCCGGCTGTAAAGGCAGACCCCGATGATGCCCTGAGGCCGAATCAGCTTTTTGCCGTAACACTTGGCGCTGTCTCCGACCGTAATATTTGCCGTAAGATCGTGGCAGCCTGTGAAGAACTGCTGGTCCCCGGAGGCATTCGTAGCCTTGCGGACCAACCGGTTCGCCGACCCATTGCAATTTATCATAATGGAAGAACCATTAACGATCCCCATCATCCTTACCAGGGTCAATACACGGGAGAGGAAGATTTAAAACGTAAACCTGCATATCATAATGGCACTGCTTGGACGTGGCTATTTCCCAGTTATTGTGAAGCATGGATAAAAGCTTACGGCGATAAGGGAAAAAACACGGCGTTCTCATGGCTGGCAAGCAGTGCCCGTCTCGTATCCCAGGGTTGCGTAGGCCATGTGCCGGAAATCATGGACGGAGATTTTCCCCACAGGCAACGTGGCTGTGATGCCCAGGCCTGGGGAGCAAGTGAAGTTGTGAGAGTATGGAAGCTGCTCCAAGCTTTGAATTGACTATTTGATAATAGTTGAATTTCTGTTAAATAAACTATGTCGTATAACGATTAAAAAATAAATAAGAATAAAGGATTAGTGAATATGAGTCTTTTACAAACTTTCCAGGTATTCCCTTCTATTCCGGAACCTCTTTCTTTTCTTCAGGCTTTGGCACGTAACCTTTGGTGGTGCTGGCATTTGGATGCCATTGAACTTTTTCGTCGCATAAGTCCCCGGCTCTGGGAAGCGTCCGGGCGCAATCCCATCGTATTTTTAACCTTAATCCCCCAAAAACAACTGGAGGAACTGTCAAAAGACGAAAGCTTTCTGGCTCATCAGCAGCGGGTAAAAGAAAGTTTTTTTAACGAGGTGTTAACCCCTGTGGATTCAAACGAATCTCCATACGGGAAAGAGCGAGCTATCGGATATTTTTCCATGGAATTTGGAATTCATGAAAGTGTTCCCCTGTTTGCCGGAGGTCTCGGAGTCCTGGCCGGTGATCACTTGAAGGCGGCTTCCGACCTCACTCTTCCTTTAGTAGGGGTAGGACTTCTCTATCGGCAGGGCTATTTTCACCAGTTTCTGGATCAAGAAGGTTGGCAACAGGAAGAATATCCGGAAACCGATCTTTTTCACCTGCCTGTGAAACGAGCAAAGGATCGTTCAGGAAATGAGATAAGCATCTCTATCGCCGGTCCGGACAACGAAATCCGGGCCTCTGTCTGGGAGATTATGGTAGGACGAATTCCTCTTTATCTTCTTGATGCCAATTTGCCGGAGAATCCCCCGGAGATTCGGGAAATAACCTCTCGTCTGTATGCTGGAGATCCAAAGACCCGACTGGCCCAGGAGGTACTGCTGGGAATCGGTGGAATGCGCGCTCTTGAAGCCATGGGAATCTATCCGACCGTATGTCACATGAATGAAGGTCATTGTGCCTTTATTACCCTGGAGCGGCTTGCCCAGACAATATCCTCATATAACGTCAATCTTGAGACGGCAAAGGAGATTGTTTCACGAACCACGGTTTTTACTACCCATACGCCGGTGGCGGCCGGGCACGATGAGTTCGCCGTGGACCTTGTAAAACCGTATATTAGTTCTTTGGCCGACAGACTCGGGATAAGCGTTGATAAGATTTTATCGTGGGGACAACCCATAGAATCCGGGCAAGACACCACCCTTTCCATGTTCGTTCTGGGATTGCGAATGTCTCAGTATTGTAATGGTGTCAGCGAATTACACGGCAAGGTGGCCAGGCGCATGTGGGCCCATGTCTGGCCCGGCAGGCCGGAAGATGAGGTTCCCATCACCCATATAACCAACGGGATACATATTCCTTCGTGGATTTCTGTTGAGAACGCCCTTCTGTTTGAACGCTATCTTGGACCGGATTGGCATTTGGACGTGGGCAACCCGGAAATCATCAAACGTATCGACGATATTTATGATGAGGAATTATGGCGTGCCCGGGAAATGAGTCGCAGCCGTCTTATTCGCCATTGCCGAGCACAGATGATAAAGCAATACCAGCGCCGTAATGCCCCTAAAGCAATGATGCAGGATGCGGAATCAGTGCTGGACCGGGATATATTGACCATCGCTTTTGCCCGTCGTTTTGCGGCATATAAACGAGCCAATCTTTTACTTAAAGATCCGGAGCGTTTTGAAGCAATCATTGCCTCAAAGATAAATCCGGTTCAGTTTGTCTTTGCAGGAAAGGCCCATCCCAAAGATAACGAGGGCAAGGAACTGATCAAGCGTCTTGTTCAGTTTGCCCGCAGGCCCAAAGTACGACACCGAATTGCTTTTTTAGAAGACTACGATATCCGTATCGCGCGGAACCTGGTTCAGGGTGCGGATGTGTGGCTCAATACCCCCAGGCGGCCTTTTGAAGCATGCGGTACATCCGGTATAAAAGCTGCTGCAAACGGAGTTTTAAATGTAAGTATTCTCGACGGCTGGTGGTGTGAAGGATATGCCGAAGAAAGAGGCTGGCGGATCGGGGACGGAGAGGAATATACCGATACGGCCTACCAGGATACCGTGGAGAGTCAAGCCCTTTATAATGTCCTGGAAAACGACGTGATTCCCTGCTTTTATGAAAGGAAGAACGGGGATGCGCCGGACCAGTGGATTAAAATGATGAAAGAATCAATAAAGATGGCCATGCGGCAATTTTGTGCCCGTATAATGGTGGACAATTATGAAAAGAAATTTTATCTCCCCGTCGCAAAACGCTTTGCGCATCTGACTGCAGATAATGCCAAGGAAGCCATAATGCTCTCTGCCCAACATAAGCGACTCAGCTCTCTGTGGGGAAAAATCAGGATAGAACCCCCGGTACGAAAGGTGGAAGGGCCCTTCCGGGTGGGAGAACGCTTTGAAGTAACAGTGGTTGTGAACTTGGGAGAACTTGATCCAGGTGAGGTTGAAGTTGAACTCTATTACGGAAACCTGAAGACGGTAGATAGCATTGCTGACAGCCAATCTGAAAAAATGACCGTAAAGGAAAACCACGGGAATGGCGAGTGTCTTTACGAATGTACCATAACCTGTGGCGCTTCAGGTCGATATGGTTTCACTGTCAGAGTTATACCCAGTGGAGATGACCGGATCAAATTTGCACCCGGGCTTATTACATGGGCATAGAGATTGAAAATTTAAGATTGACGATTAAGGATTGGAAATTTTTAAATATTCAAATTAAAATCCTTTTGGATCCCGGTTTATCCGTTATAGGAGCTGACCATGGCACGTCCACAGAGTAATCCCCGAATTCTCGTTGTAACTCCGGAGATAACCTATTTGCCGGACCGTATGGGAGGTATGGCCTCTTTTTTTACCGCCAAGGCAGGGGGGCTTGCCGACGTTTCGGCAGCTCTGATCAGTTCCCTGTTCGAACAGGGAGCGGACGTGCACGTTGCCATTCCGGATTACCGCTCCATCTTCAGTAACGGTTTGGCCCCGGTTCTAAAAAAAGAGCTTAATAAGATTCAGCGCAAAATGCCCGATGATCGCATTCATCTGGCAGAAGACAGAGCTTTTTATTATATCAATCGTGTTTATTCTGCCTACGGAGAGGAAAACATTAAGCTTGCCCTGGCGTTTCAACGTGAGGTGATCAATCACATCGTCCCCCAAGTCCAACCGGATCTGATTCACTGCAATGATTGGATGACCGGTCTCATTCCGGCCATGGCCAGGCAAATGGAGATCCCATGCCTTTTTACCATTCATAATGTTCACACGGTAAAGACAACACTGGCATACATCGAAGACAGGGGGATCGATGCCGCCTATTTTTGGCAACATTTGTATTACGAAAACATGGCCACGAATTATGAAAGTGTACGGGATACCCACCCTGTAGACTTGCTCACCAGTGGAATTTTTGCCGCTCATTTTGTGAATATTGTCAGCCCGACATTCCTGCTGGAAGTCGTCAATGGGAGGCATGGTTTTGTCGAACCTCCCATACAGCGGGAATTGACCAATAAATATCATGCCGGATGTGCCGTTGGAATACTGAATGCGCCGGATCCTGCCTTTAATCCTTATGCGGATAAACATCTCAAGCGAACCTATGGTTATGAGGATTTTTTACTGGGCAAACAAACAAACAAACTGTTTTTGCAGGAAAAATTGGGACTGATTCAAGACAAAAAAGCACCGATCTTCTTCTGGCCATCACGGCTTGATCCGGTTCAAAAGGGATGCCAGTTGTTAGACAAAATATTTTACACGGTGATTTCCAAATACTGGAACCAGAATCTGCAGATCGTCTTTGTCGCCAATGGTGATTATCAAATGGTATTCAGAGACATTGTGAATTATCACGGATTTCAGAAACGTGTAGCCATCTGCGATTTTGATAACGGGTTGGAGCATCAGGCTTACGGGGCTTCGGATTTTATCCTGATGCCGTCTAGTTTTGAACCGTGCGGCCTTCCGCAAATGATCGCTCCGCTTTACGGAACTCTTCCGGTAGCACATGATACCGGCGGTATTCACGATACGATCAGTGATTTGGATGTTGAAAACAATTCCGGCAATGGCTTTCTATTTAAAACTTTTGACGCCAACGGGCTTTTCTGGGCAATCAACCAGGCCATGAACTTTTATAACCTACCTGACAGGATAAAAGCAAAGCAAATCAAACGGGTCATGACTGAAAGTGCCGCCAAATTTACCCATGACGCAACTGCTCGACAGTATATCAATCTTTATGAGAAGATGCTGCGGCGGCCGCTGATTGTGAACAAACCGCCGAATAGCTGAGGCCAAGCATAACCCAAACAACCCAAGAAAAGATTCATGATGTTTGAAACCCCAGGTGATCCAAAAAATTCGGCTCAAGACAATCATATCAATACCATACTCACGCGGTTTTTATCCCGAGACTCGTACCTGACGCCATATAAAAAAACCATTCGCCGTCGCTTGTTGAAAATAATCGAAACAGAATCGCGCTTGACTCGGGGCAAAAGGAGCCTGGCAGACTTCGCCGCCGGCCACGAGTATTTTGGATTGCATTTCCAAAACGGTGAATGGGTTTTTCGTGAGTGGGCACCGAATGCCACCCGGATCTACTTGATCGGCGAGATGACGAACTGGCGAGAGAAAAAAGACTTTGCCCTGCACCGGATTACCCAAGAGGGTCATTGGGAAATTCGATTGTCTCAAGATAAATTGAAACACGGGGATCATTATCGACTCCGTATCCACTGGCCCGGTGATGAAGGCGATCGTATTCCTGCCTATTGCCGTCGCGTTGTTCAGGACCCTGATACGCTGATTTTCAATGCCCAGGTCTGGTCTCCTCCGGATCCGTATCGCTGGAGATGTATGGATTTTCAGTCTCCGCCGGACCCGATATTGGTTTATGAAGTCCATGTGGGCATGGCACAGGAAGAGGAAAAAATCGGCTCTTATAGAGAATTTACCAAACAAATCATTCCTCGTATTGTTAAGACGGGCTACAACACACTGCAATTAATGGCAATCCAGGAGCATCCTTACTACGGTTCTTTCGGCTACCAGGTTTCGAACTTTTTTGCTGCTTCGTCCCGGTTCGGAACACCGGAGGATCTCAAAGAGCTTATCGACACGGCTCACACCGCCAGTCTGAGGGTGGTCATGGATCTGGTCCATTCACACGGGGTTTCCAACGAGGTGGAGGGGTTGAGCAGATTCGACGGCACACGGTATCAATACTTTCATGAAGGGCCGCGGGGTATTCACCAAGCCTGGGATTCTAAATGTTTTGACTACGGAAAGCATCAGGTGCTTCACTTTCTTCTTTCCAACTGCCGTTTCTGGCTGGATGAATATCATTTGGACGGCTTCCGTTTTGACGGAGTGACCAGTATGCTTTACATGGATCACGGCTTGGAAAAAGCATTTACTTCCTACGACGACTATTTTAACGACAATGTCGACGAAGATGCCCTTACCTATCTGTCCTTGGCCAACAAACTGATCCACGATGTGCGACCTGATGCGGTTAGCATAGCCGAGGATATCAGCGGAATGCCCGGGCTGGCTGTTCCGATTTCATCCGGCGGCGTTGGATTTGATTATCGTTTTGCCATGGGGGTGCCCGACAACTGGATACGACTTGTCAAAGATACGCCGGATGAAAAATGGCACATGGGACAGCTTTGGTATGAATTGACCAACCGGAGACGGGATGAAAAAACCATCAGTTACACCGAGTCCCACGACCAGGCGTTGGTGGGTGATAAGACGATTATCTTCCGTCTAATTGATGCGGATATGTATGATCACATGCAGGTGGGTGATGATAATCTTACCGTGGCCCGCGGAATGGCTCTGCATAAAATAATCCGGCTCATCACCCTGGCCACAGCGGGTAATGGCTATCTCAATTTCATGGGTAATGAATTCGGACATCCCGAATGGGTCGACTTTCCACGGGAAGGGAATAACTGGTCTTACAGATATGCCCGGCGCCAATGGCATCTGGTGAATGACGAAAACTTGAAATATCAATTTCTTGCCCGTTTCGACCGAGACATGATATCTTTATCTTTGGATTATAACCTGTTGGAATCAGGTGAAGTACACCTTGTATACGAACACTCGGACAATAAAATTATTATATTTGAAAGAGCAGGGCTTCTATTCATTTTCAACTTTCATCCCGAGCGCTCGTATCCGGATTATCGCTTCGAAGCGCCGCCTGGAAAATACCGTATGATTTTCAACAGTGATGCATCGGAATATGGAGGGCACAACCGACTACACCCGGACCAATATCATTTGACCTTGTTCGATACTTCAATGGACCGGCAACGTAATTTGCTCAGCCTATATCTTCCCACCCGCACGGCACTGGTCCTTGAACGTGCCTCCTCCGGCTGAAATGAATTGGGACATCTGTAAATAATAAAGCATTCACGACCAAAGAACAAGGCTTTTTGGTTATGGTTTTATCTCAAATGCAGAACAAGATACATATCGGAACCTCCGGATGGAACTATGATCACTGGAAAGAAGCATTCTATGAGAAGCGTTGTCCCAAGTCCGATTGGTTGGAATTCTATGCAAAACACTTTAACAGCGTTGAAGTAAACGCGACCTTCTACCGGTCCATGCCTCACAAAACTTACGAAATCTGGAGGAAAAAAACACCGAAGGGGTTTATTTGGTCGGTCAAAGCGAATCGTTACATTACCCATATCAAAAGGCTAAAAGATATCGCAGAACCCTTAAAAAGATTTTTTGGTGAGTTATCGGGATTAAAAGAGAAACTTGGGGCCATTCTTTTCCAGCTCCCACCCACACTGACCTTTGAAAAGGAAGTTTTTGATGTATTTTGCAGCCTGATTCCAAGAAATAAGTGCATCGTTATAGAGGCAAGACACCCAAGTTGGTTGGAAGAAACGGCGCTATCTTCTCTAAAAAAACATAACATTGCCTGGTGTATTTCAGATACTGCAGGACGCTATCCCTATCTTGAAGCAGTAACATCTCATTTTATCTATATTCGTTTGCATGGATCAAAAAAACTATATGTGTCCGAATATTCTGAGAATGAAATTAGCAACTGGGCTGAAAAGATAAAAAAATGGGACGTGAATACTTATGTTTATTTTGACAACGATGCGATGGGGCATGCACATAAAAATGCTCTGAGGCTCAAAGAACTCCTGACTTCGGAAAATCCGAGATAGTTTTTTGGGGAAGGTTCCTTCCTGGCAAACAATTTCAACAGCATGAATGTAAGAGCAGAATGATATATTCTGTTATCCATAAACATTATGGCACTGAAAAAATTATTTGATTTGAATACGGGATTACTTCCTATATCTTTAGGGTATTTTCCTATAAAAATAAGAACTTTGTCCTATAGACTTATTTTTTTAAATCTGCAATAAATTTTTTATTATAAAATTATATGGTTATCTATAATATTTATGATTAAACGAAAATTAAAATCCAAACTCAAAATGAGACATAACCTATTAAAATAACATAAAAATAAAATAATAACAGCCAATTTCAGGGGGTTACCCTATATGATAGATAAAGGCTCATATACAGGATAAAAACTGTAAGAAAATATGGGCCTTTTTGTTATCTATCTGTTGTGGAATTATTAATATCTGATAGAGAATCAGATTAGAATTACTATGAGCAAACGACTTAGGAAAAACGAATTAGAACCCACCCGGCAAAGCGTAGTAAAGTTCTTCGAGACGCTGCTACATGCTTCGGCCGATGGTATGGTAATTACGGACTCGACGCATAATGTTCA
>JASFHC010000039.1:0-12853 GCA_050123435.1 Desulfobacterales bacterium | reverse complement strand
CTTCGTATCATTTTCTGGGCAACATCGGTTGCTTGTTTGATATCGTTAGCGGCACCGGTACTGATACGGTTAAAAACAATTTCTTCGGCCACTCGTCCGCCAAAGGCAACCGACAATTCGCTTTCAAGCTGATCTTTATATTTAAAATCGCTCTCTTCGGGCAAGAACCAGGTAACACCGGCGGCGCGTCCCCGCGGAATAATGGTTATTTTGTTGACGGCATCCGTATTGGGAAGCAACCGGGCGACGAGGGCATGTCCTGCTTCGTGATATGCCGTGGTCTTTCTGTCTTCTTCCCGGATGACTTTTGATTTACGTTCCAATCCCATATAGACCTTATCTTTGGCGTCTTCCAGGTCGACCATGTCAATTTTTTCTTTATTTCTCTTAGCGCCAAGCAACGCCGCTTCGTTCACAAGGTTTTCCAAATCTGCGCCGGAAAAACCGGGCGTGCCTTTTGCCAGTGTTACAAGATTTACGTCGGATGCGGCCGGCGTTTTTTTCATATGAACCATAAGAATCTTTTCACGGCCTAAAATGTCCGGCAAGGGAACAACCACCTGACGATCAAAGCGTCCAGGGCGCAAAAGAGCCGGGTCGAGCACATCAGGCCGGTTTGTGGCGGAAATAAGGATAACCCCTTCGTTTGACTCAAAACCGTCCATTTCAACCAGGAGCTGATTTAATGTTTGTTCTCTTTCGTCGTGTCCGCCACCGAGTCCGGCTCCTCTGTGCCTTCCAACCGCGTCAATTTCATCGATAAAGATAATGCAGGGCGCATTCTTTTTACCCTGGACAAATAGATCTCTAACCCGTGACGCGCCAACGCCGACAAACATTTCCACAAAATCTGAGCCGCTGATATGGAAAAACGGAACGTCGGCTTCACCTGCAATAGCACGAGCCAAAAGGGTTTTGCCCGTACCGGGTGATCCCATAAGAAGAACACCTTTGGGTATCCTTCCGCCAAGACGCGTAAATTTCTTCGGTTCTCTGAGAAAATCTATTATTTCACCAAGTTCTTCTTTGGCTTCATCGATTCCGGCAACGTCTTCAAAGGTGACTTTCTTCATCTGGTCAGATTGCAGTCGTGCCCGGCTTTTGCCAAAAGACATGGCCTTACCCCCTCCCGCCTGCATTTGACGCATGAAAAAGATCCATACGCCTATTAATACAATCATCGGAAACCATGAAACCAGAATATTCATATACCAGGGAGAATCGGTTTCCGGTTTGGCGTTAATGGTAACCCCTTTTTGCCGGAGGATCTTGATAAGATCGGTGTCCTGTGGTGCATATACCTTGAAATGATTATGGTTTACATCCGTGAGAAAGAGTTCTTGTCCCTGGATGACTACATCGGAAATACTCCCGTTGTCGACCATGGTTAGAAACTCAGAATAGCTGATATTTGTCTCCGCCAGGTGCTGTTGATTGAAGAGATTATAAAGCATGATCATCATCAGCGTAATGACTATCCATAAAGCCAGATTTTTATAAAAAGGATTCAAAAGTCTTAACCCCCTATCATCTTGAAAATTCTATCCCTCCACTATTCCAACATTCCAATTTCGTAGCGAATTGGAGCTAATAAACATAATGAATATTAATCATTATTGTTAATTAGGCAAGGAAAAGTTCAATTTTAAGTACATTTTTGGTTGAAGGTTTCACTTTTACAGACTCATCTATTCTATAACCGGCAACCCAAATTATTTTTCCCCGGCACAGTATTATGGGGCATCTTATGCGTTCTTTTCTGGGGATCTTTTTATCGATGAAAAATTTTTTTATTTTTTGTGTTCCGGTCATACCCAGTGGCGTAAAACGGTCACCATGGCGAAAATTTCTTAAAAGCAGTGGGAAACTTAACGCATCTCTATCAAAAAAACCGATATGTTGATCAGTCCGACATAAGTCGGGCAGATCTTTTATACCCATTTCGGTAAATGTAATATGAGCGCTGATTTCTTTTATAAATATGGACTCAGGTTTTGCTATGGGGTATTCAAAGGTAAACATTTCTTCCCGGTCTGATTTTATATCCATACTACGCAAGGAGCTTTCTTCTTTGGAAAAAAGTATAACGTCTTCTTTTCGCTGGATCCTGATTCGATCCGGCAGATCAATATTTCCATAATCCGGCCCGTATTCCGAAAGGTTTATCGCAGAATCGATGTGGGTTAATCGAATACGCCGTAAGTCCCCTTTTATCTTTAAAATCGCTTTTCTTATGATTCGTCGTTGTGCTGCCACATGAATTTCATTCAGAATTGAGACAGAAAGGACCACCTGACGGTCCTGAATGCTAAGCGCCGCTTTTTCGAAGAGAGGATGAATGACATCTTCAATCCAATCTTCTTCGGATCTGATAATTGTGGCAAGCCGGTTCAGGCTTTGGCTGATTTTCGGATTGTAGAATGTTTTCAACAGTGGAATTAAATCGTGACGTATTCTGTTCCTGAGGAAACTTGTGTCCCTATTGGATGTGTCAGATATATATTTTAGTCCGTTTTGATCCAGATAAGCGATTATTTCGGAACGATTTGATTGTATCAGAGGTCGGATAATCTTTCCCTCCCTTACCGGAGGAATAGCTGAAATGCCCAGCGGGCCGCTTCCTCTAAAAAGATTCATTAATACAAGTTCTGCATTATCATCAAAATGATGGCCGAGTGCGATTTTATTGAACCTGTTTTCTTTTGCCACTTCGTTTAAAAAGCTATGGCGAACACGTCTGGCTGCTTCTTCCAACGAAAGCTTGTTTTCAACCTGATATTTACGAACATTTGTTTTATGAACATAACAGGGTACGTAAAATTTTCTGGAAAGAGATGCAACAAATTCAGCATCTTTATCTGAATCTATCTGTCGCAGGCAATGATTTAAATGTGCAACTCCAAGCCGGAGGGGAAAGTGAGGTGCTAATGTTAAAAGCAGGTGAAAAAGGGCGACGGAATCAGGCCCGCCGGACACACCGATAAGAACCGAATCTCTCGGTTTAAGCATTCCATAGGTTGTAATGGTCTGTTTGACAGTACGTAATAATTTATTTTTGTAGCCTTTGTGCGATGCTGGCATGAATAAGCTCGGAAACTTTTTTATCCCAAATCCCTACAATGCCTGATCGGACGGAAACCTCTGTAGTCCCGGGTGTTATCTTAACAGTTTTTATGGTAACCGGAGTTCCATCGGATTGTTTGGCTTTAATTGTTGCCTTAATATTATCTGATGTTTCTTTTGTGATCTCCATTTCCAGACTATTTAGAACATCAGAACATGCTCGATTGGTTTCATCAAATTCTGCGTGATAAGATGTTTTCAGCTCGCCGTTTATATAGGTATATGTCCCTACTCCTACTCCTGTTCCGGCCAGAAAAGCGGCACAACCTAAAATTATGAAACAAGAGGATAGTATTATAATAATTAGAACATTTCGTGTCATAATTTACCGCTCCTTTTTTGAACTTATCAAAAGGATATAGGGTTACAAAATTATTTATTTTGAAATAGTTTAAAGAAAACTAAGATAGAAATAAGTGAATGTCAATAAAAAACACATAATATAGATTTATAAATTCGAATTGTCGTTTATATTGTGGTATGAAAACAGCTCTTTTTTTATCTTGAATTTTCTTTTAATCGATTATATTCGTATATTTGGTTGTGCTAGGCGGGGAGCTAGCGGTGCCCTTTTCCCGAAATCCGCTTCATGCGGGGCTGAATTCCCTCTAGAGGGTTTTAACCTGGGAGCCTATAAGTCAATCTGATCGGCCGCCGCGCAACAGACGGTTACGAACCTCGTCAGGTCCGGAAGGAAGCAGCGATAAGTAATGCAGTCTGTGTCGTGGATCGATCCCGGTCAACCTTTTGGCTTATTTCATTTCAGAGAAGATTCGATAGAGGGTGCACAACCCGTTCTGCCGCTAACTATTTGAGACCTTATCAAAATGCCCCCTTTTACCCAATCCCAGCACCTGCCCCGTGGAATGTGTAGCCTATTCCCCTAATGTTAGGCTCAAAGTTTAATCCTCAAAATACTCAATGTATTTCTCAACTCAGAATCTAAAATTCCTTTTTCTTCCTTGACAATATCATAGACAGTCTTATTTTCCTATTATTTTGGTATTAGCCCGTATTTAATGAAAAATCGGGTTACTTTATATTCGAAAAAAATCAGGAGAAAATTACGGCTGATGGCAAAAAAAAGTAAAATCCAAATTCATGCGGATGGTGATGAACCCATCAGTGAAGATAAGAACCGTGAGAAAAGAGATTCAAACAAAAAAGACGGCACTGAGACTATTGATTCTCTCAAAGATATGGAGGAAAGAGTAAAATCGCTAAAAAAGGAGGCGGCAGAGAATCATGATCGGATGTTAAGGGTGGCTGCGGAGTTTGAAAATTATAAAAAGCGTGCTGCACGTGAAATGAATGATTTTAGAAAGTTTGCCAATGAGAATTTTGTAAAAGCAATGCTCCCTGTGATTGACAACCTGGACCGTGCCATCGAATCTTCAAGTGATGATAAAAATGCCAACACTTCGGTGGTAGAAGGCGTCAATATGACCCTCAAGGAAATACTCAAAGTTTTTGAAGAATTCAGTGTAAAACCGTTTGAGTCTTTGGGAAAGACCTTTGATCCTAGCTTACATCAGGCGGTCATGCAGCAAGAGGCGGAGACGTATCCTGAGAACACGGTTTTAAAAGAGCTGCAAAAAGGATATATGATTCACGACAGGCTCCTTAGACCTGCCATGGTTGTGGTATCCAAAAAAAAAGCGGAACCTGAAAATCACCAAAACTCAGATCAGAAAAAAGAAGATGAATAAGATATATAGATTATTTTAAATTTAGGAGGATAGCAAATGGGTAAAGTCATTGGAATCGATTTGGGAACCACGAATTCTTGTGTGGCGGTCATGGAGGGTAGCGAAGCAAAAGTCATCACAAATCTCGAAGGAGGGCGTACAACACCTTCCATCGTTGCCATTTCAGACAGCGGGGAAAGATTGGTTGGCCAAATCGCAAAACGGCAGGCCATTACCAATCCTGAGAATACGGTTTTTGCCGTAAAAAGGCTTATCGGTCGTAAGTATGCAACCAAAGAGGTACAGGATGATATTAAAATACTTCCCTATAAGATTGAACAGGCAGAGAATGGAGATGTCAGAATAAATATGCGGGGTAAGTTAAATAGTCCGGCGGAGATATCCTCCTTTATCTTGGCTAATATCAAGAACACAGCCGAGGAATATCTTGGAGAGAAAGTTACTGATGTGGTTATAACTGTGCCTGCTTATTTTGATGACAGCCAACGGCAGTCAACCAAAGATGCAGGAAAAATCGCCGGCCTCAATGTTCTTAGAATTATCAATGAACCCACTGCCGCATCCCTGGCATATGGCCTCGACAAAAAAAAAGAAGAAAAATTAGCCGTTTTTGATTTGGGTGGCGGCACTTTTGACATATCCATTCTCGAAATCGGAGAAGGCGTTTTTGAAGTTAAGGCCACAAATGGCGATACTCATCTCGGTGGTGAAGATTTCGATCTTAGGCTTATCGATTACCTGGCAGATGAGTTCAGAAAGGACCAGGGGATTGATATAAGAAACGATAAAATGGCATTACAGCGACTGAAAGAAGCTGCTGAAAAAGCAAAAATGGAATTGTCCACTTCCATGGAAACGGATGTCAATCTTCCATTTATTACCGCTGATGCTGCCGGTCCAAAGCACCTTAACATAAAGATAACCCGAGCCAAGCTTGAAGGCCTTATCAGCGATCTACTCGACAAACTTGAAAAGCCTTGCCGGATTGCGCTTAAGGATTCGGGACTGTCCGCTAATGATATTAATGAAGTTATTCTTGTCGGCGGTATGACACGCATGCCCGCGGTTCAAGACCGCGTCAAGAAAATATTTGGCAAGGAGCCCCACAAAGGGGTTAACCCGGACGAAGTTGTTGCTATCGGCGCTGCCATTCAGGGAGGTGTGTTGAAAGGGGACGTAAAGGATGTTCTTCTTCTCGATGTTACTCCTCTATCCCTGGGTATAGAGACTCTGGGTGGTGTCATGACACGACTTATCGAAAAGAATACCACCATTCCGACCAAAAAGAGCCAGATTTTTTCAACAGCGGCCGACAACCAGCCGGCTGTATCCATCCATGTGCTGCAGGGAGAGCGGGAGATGGCCGCCGGAAACAAAACCTTAGGGCGCTTCGAACTGGTAGGGATACCCCCTGCGCCGAGAGGCGTCCCGCAAATCGAGGTGACATTTGACATAGATGCCAACGGAATTGTGAACGTTTCTGCAAAGGATATGGCAACAGGTAAGGAGCAATCCATACAAATAACGGCTTCCAGCGGCTTGTCCAAGGAAGAGATTGACAGATTAATAAAGGATGCCGAGCTTCACGCTGACGAGGATAAAAAGAAAAGAGAACTGGTTGATGCCCGAAACTCAGCCGATGCACTTATTTATACAACGGAAAAATCGATAAAAGACCTTGGCGATAAGATCGATGCTGAAACCAAGGGCAAGGTTGAAGCTGCTATTGAACCGCTCAAGAAAGCCATGGAAGGGGATGATGTTGAAGAGATTAAACGCCTGAGCGAAGAGTTGACGCAGGCTTCCCATAAACTTGCTGAAGCCATGTATCAGCAGGCTTCTCAGGCAGATCAACAGCAGGCCGGAGCTGATGCAGCAGGAGGGCCGGAGCAGCCGGGACCTTCTACGCCCGACGAGGATGTTGTGGATGCTGATTTCGAAGAGGTAAAAGACGACGAAAAGAAGTAACGGCAAATATCATGTTGCAATAAAAAATCCCGCGGGCATTTTTGTGTCGCGGGATTTTTTATTATAGGGCTTTCTACGAGTTCTTTAACCCCAAAATTTTCATACAATATCCGGTAAAAACTCTCTTTAATTTTCATGCAAGATTCAGGTGATAAACAAAAAGTTATGAGGAGGCTAAGATGCGAGTTGGCGTTTTAAAAGAGATAAAAACCAAAGAAAACCGGGTTGCCATGACGCCATCAGGGGTTGAACAAATGCGGTTACATGGACACGAAGTTTTGGTTGAAACTGCTGCCGGTGATGGCTCAGCCTTTTCTGATGAAGAGTATATAAAGGCCGGTGCGGTAATTTGCAATACTCCGGAAGAGATTTACCAGAAATGCCAAATGATAATCAAGGTAAAAGAGCCCCTTCCTGTTGAATATCCAATGATACGAAATGAACAGGTTCTGTTTACATTTTTTCATTTTGCTGCATCGCTGGAACTTACCCGAGCAATTATCGATTCGGGATCTATTGCTGTGGCTTATGAAACAGTGGAACGGGATAACGGTTCTTTGCCGCTTCTTACGCCTATGAGTGAAGTGGCCGGCAAAATGGCTATCCAGGAAGGAGCCAAATACCTCGAAAAGACTTTTGGCGGTAAAGGAATTCTTCTCGGTGGTGTAACGGGGGTAGATTCCGGAACCGTTTTGATTATCGGCGGGGGTATCGTTGGAACCAATGCAGCTAAAATAGCGTGTGGTCTTGGCGCAAAAGTCTATTTGCTCGATAATAATCTTGAACGTCTTCGTTATCTTAGCGATGTAATGCCCAAGAATTGCTTTCCGCTCATGTCGAGTCCGTCGATCATACGAAGACTGTTGAAAGGGGCAGATCTTGTTGTTGGTGCGGTTCTTATACCCGGTGCGGTGGCACCCAAATTGATAACGCGCGACATGTTAACGTTAATGAAAAAAGGCTCAGTGATTGTGGATGTAGCGATTGATCAGGGTGGGTGTGTGGAGACGGCAAGACCCACAACTCATGACCACCCAATATTTGAGGTCAACGGGATCATACATTATTGCGTAGCAAATATGCCGGGAGCTGTTTCATATACATCAACAAAAGCACTTACCAATGCAACATTGCCTTATGCACTGGAACTTGCTGACAAAGGGTATGAAAAAGCGGCAAGGGAAAATCAGGACTTAGCGAAAGGTATTAATATTATGAGAGGAAAAGTGACTCATAAAGGTGTGGCGGAAGCTTTTGACATGGGATATGAACCTCTGGAGTCATTATTGTAATTTTTTTAAGTCAACCACAGGTGTTGCGATTCTGATGCGTCCGTTTGATAGGGTATTTCAACAGAGCTCGAAGAGGTGTCTTGCTATTTTTTCTAAGCCAAGAAAAAATGGTAACCTTTGTGTTTCAGGGTTCAGATTTTCAGCTCGCCGTAGCCCCCCTTTAACCCGTTATCTCCTCCAAAACAGATCTTCCAGATCATTTATATTTTCATCCATAAATTGATCGATTTGATTGCTGTAAACAAAATCAGAATCGGCTTCGTTTTCAAAGTCAAAAGGCTCTAAATCAGGATCCAAAGCCAATTTAGAGAGATAAATTTTGTCTGAATTTCGCATGGTTGTTTCTCCTTAGTCTTCAAACTTAGACCGATAAAAATTTTTTTTCCGGTTACCTTTTATATTTTGAGAATCTGTTGATCTTGACTTGTTTTTTCTGCAATCCGGACATCGCCGGGGCTCGTCAAAGTTCATCTTCTCGTAACGTAATTGATCTTGGATGGTAAACTCAAACTCCGTTTCACATTGAATGCAGGTAATTGTTTTATTTTCCATTGTCATCTCATTATTTTTTTCATCCATGAACATGTTTACCACCTAAGCAATAAAGCTTACTTGACATTGATTTTCAATGTAAAAGGTGAATGCAACCGGCGTGCCAATAAAATACTGTATTGAATGATTGTTAAATATTTATCCCCGACAGTGAACTAAAGGCAAGTGTTAGATCAAGTGCTAAGAGAAATACACCATTTCAATTTGTTAAAAATCCCTTGAGGGAGAATCTCCTCATCGTGTAGGGAGCTTGACATATGATGCCGTCATCCAAAATAGGAACTTTAAATTCCGATTTCAGCTAAATTCAGGAACTGCCTATTCCGAATGAAAAATCGATAATGTTTGAGGATGGTTAATCATATCTAATGTATCGTCAAACTATTAAGACTTTCAACCCGTAAGAGGAAGTGCTTCAACTTATTGGCTATACGTGGGATAATTTCTATAGGAACATAATGTGTTAAAATGGCAAGTATTTTGCAGTCTATTTTAAGGGGGCTAAGAATGTCTGATTTAATTTTTTTTAAATGGTGTGGGTATTGGAGCATGGCGGATGAAAAATCAAGATTTGGATTATTTTAAGAGGTTGTTGAATGACCAATTGACGGCCTTGCTTGATTATGCGGATCATACGGTTCAGGGCCTTCTGGATCTAACCGATAATATGCCGGATCCGTTAGACCGTGCATCTTTTGAATCGGATCGCAGTACCCTGTTGCGAATTAGGGATCGGGAAAGTTACCTGATCCGAAAAATTAAGAAGGCATTAGACCGGTTGGAAGACGGGACATTTGGAATCTGCGAGCTTTGTGGTAAAGAAATTAATATTGAACGCCTGAAAGTTCGACCGGTCACGCTACATTGCATCAAATGTAAAACCAGAATGGAGAAATTAGAAAAGGCGTCCGGATACTAATCTGTAACAACATAACAATAAATTTTAATTACATCTTTTTGCTCCAGCACAGAAAGTAACATCCATCATGGGGGTAAGCATCAATAAAAAGAGAAAACATAAAAGGTATAAAGATCAGTATAAAAGCCTAAAAAACCTCCGAAAAAATAAGAAAAAATCAGGAAGAACATGCCGGATTTGTGGGAAAGACCCTTATCCAAACTATTTTTTTTGCCCTTCTTGCCACCACAAAGCAAGATCCCTTGAGGATTTATGAAAGGTATGTGGGGTAACTGAATGCCATATATCTTTGAGCCAGGTTATCATTATTCCACCTAGCTTTTTTTTCTACCATATCAAAGATCTTATTCCATTTCATCTCATCCTCAAATATTCTTTGGTTTTTATTCTAATTTATTCGATAAATGAATTGCCATTTTTATTTTTTTTTTATAAATGAAGGCGAATTTTACGGTTATATCGTAAGTGATAAAAGCGATTCAGTTGAAGGTAAGCCCATGCAATCGATACTGATTATTTCAGATAAACATGATGTGGTTGAACCGATTCAGTCGTCATTTACAAAAAAACATCGCCTCGGGAAGGTTTCTAACAAAAAAGAGGGATTTGAAGCGTTACGGCGAGAACGATATGATCTTATCTTTATTGATCTTCATGTTCTTTTAGAATCCATGCGGACGAAAGACTGCACTGAGGCATTGGCGCTATTTAAAGAACATTATCCAACCATTGAAATTGTTATCATGGCATCACAGGACATGATCCGTCAGGTGGTAACATTAGTAAAAGCTGGGGCCAGTGACTATCTTACCTATCCCATAGTCTCCGATGAGGTGCGGCTTGTAACCGAATCGATCAACCGGACCATTCTCCAGAGATCGGAAATCGATTATTTTCGTGATCAGTTCTGGCGAGCGGATTCTTTGACTGTGGTGAAAACAAGAAATGCTGTTATGCAACTGGTTTTCAATAAGATTCGTTCTGTTGCACCGACCAAGTCAACGGTAATGCTGATCGGCGAAACCGGAACAGGCAAAGGCATTTTAGCCAATCTCATACATCAGCACAGCAGCAGAGCAGCCGCCCAGTTTATTAGCGTTCACTGCGGAGCCATTCCTGACACGCTTTTAGAAAGTGAATTGTTCGGTCATGAGAAAGGTGCGTTCACCGGAGCAATTCGTAGAAAACTGGGTAAATTTGAAATTGCCAAAGGAGGCACTATTTTTTTGGACGAAATCGGTACAATCACCCCTTTGGCACAGATTAAGCTGTTACAGGTTCTACAGGATGGGTCATTTAACCGCGTAGGCGGTGATGAAGTCCTATCAACCGATGCAAGAATTATAACGGCAACCAACTCTGATCTTATGAAAATGAGCAATGAGGGTCAGTTCAGAAGAGACCTATATTATCGCTTGAACGTGTTCCCCATCGAAATTCCTCCGTTGAGACAAAGAATTGAAGATCTTATTCTATTTATCGACGTAATGTTAAAAAAGCTGAACCGGTCCCATCAAAAAAACATCCATAAGGTTCATCCTTCCGTATTTGAAGCATTAAAAAGATATTCCTGGCCCGGCAATATAAGAGAACTGGAAAATCTTATCGAACGAGCTTATATCCTGGAAAGTTCTTCAGTACTAACTCCGGAGAGTTTCCCGGGCGAACTTTTTGGAGATGAGATACCGGCTGTAGTTTTATCCAGAGATTTCCAACTGCCGTTAACAAAAGCAAGGCAGAAGGCAGTCGAAGATTTTGAAAGACGGTATTTAAAGGACTTGCTTGCCCGGAACAAGGGCAAAATTAAGAAATCTGCCGAGGACGCCGGTATCACCACCAGACAACTTCACAAACTGATGTCCAAGTATGGCATCCGAAAAGAAGAGTACAAGGTTTAGGCGGTTTTTATTTCTACCGTTCAATTCTTGTTAGGTTGTTTCAATTTCCACTGTTAATATTTTTCATCCATAACCCTCTCCTGTTTTAACTTCAAATTGAAATTCCAAAAAACTTGCTTATTATTATTCGAACAGGGATGCTGTTCATCTCATCATCTCGGAACATTAAGTTCTGAATTAATATTTTTCGGGCAGATAATAAAGAATTAATTTATTCTGTTATAATTTTGGCACGTTCTTTGCTCATTTGTTGGTTCAATGACAAAAAATTAAATGATTGAATGTATGTTTAAGCGAGCGACGTATATGTCAAAAAATAAATACAGCATATCAAAAAAAAACATCGGTGATATAGAGGGTATAATTGTTCCTGTAAGATGGGATGAAGGTGGTAATCCTATTGCTGTTTCCCTGGCAACCTCACGGGAAGAAGAACTTCTGATCAATATGAAGAGCGCTAAGGCGAGAGAGCTCCTTGAGTTGCTTCAAAAAAAAGTGAGAATTGCCGGTTCGATTACGGAATTAGATAACGATAAGAAAATAATAACCATTCGAAAATACCAGCAGATTGCCTACGACCAGTTTGTGCCTCAAAGCCCCAAAGCAGAAATCTTTCTATAACTTCTTTATAAGAGACTATTCTATACACATAAAAAATCGGAACTGCCGGTTCACTCATAAATCTATTATAAAATCAAAAGGATACAGGTATTATCCTGCGATTTTGTCCAAGTCATAGATCTAAATCGCTTCTAAATCAGAACTTCCTGTTCTTCTATACTCATGCTTCCCTATTAAATTCAGTAATATTAATATATTATGTTTTTGGCATATGTATTGCAGCACTCCCAATTGTCCATAGGTAACCCTGAGTGAATATTCAATAATCATCAGCTAAGGAGGAGTCAGATGAACAGAAACAGATGGGTAAAACTCTTAACCATGGTGTTAGCAGTGACTTTGTTACTCTCGGTTCAGGCGTTTGCCGGTGAGATTACAATTACTGGCGAAATTAATGACATGTACCAGATTGTTACAGATAAAGGTGATGTCTACGAAGTAGTGGATAGCGATTTGGCCAGCGAAATGTTAGAAAACATGGGTCAAACCGTAAAGGTAACCGGCACACTGGTCCAAGGCGAAGAAGGGGTAAAAGCCATTCGAGTTAGTGATTACGAGATTGTGGAAAAAGAATAATGCTTATCCGTCTTAAAAAAGATGCCGGAGAAAACCCCAATGACGACAGCACCTGATGATTTATTTTTACAACTTAAGAACAAATTTCCCATGTTACAGAACTTTTCCAACCGTTCTTTCGGCGTGGAGATCGAATTTTTCGGCCTGGACTATGTGATAACGCCATTGGATAATGGTATCATTAAGCCCTACTGC
>JASFHC010000038.1:0-13121 GCA_050123435.1 Desulfobacterales bacterium | reverse complement strand
TGCTCACAGCCGGGCTGCCCAGTATATCTTTCGTTTCATGACAATCCAAAAAGGAAATTAAAATACACTTGGGAGATGATTAAAATGCCCACATCCCTTGTAGGAGTCAATACTATGGTTCCTAACAGGCTCGTAAAAAAATCGATCGAGGAGGGACGAGTTCGGCCGTTAAGGGGGTATAACCATATAAAATCTGAAGTTAAAGTGCCGGGAGGCTCCCGTCTTGATCTTTTGCTTACAAAAAGAGAAAATGAAAAATGTTTTGTCGAGATAAAAAACTGCACTCTGGTTAAGGACGGCATTGCATACTTTCCTGACGCGGTGACTGCCCGTGGCCGAAAACATCTGATGGAGCTTCAAAAACTCGTTTTAAAGGGAAACCGCTGTGCAGTGTTCTTTCTTGTGCAACGGATGGATGCAAAAGCATTCACTACCGCCGACCATATCGACCCGGCATATGGAAAAGCGTTCGAAAAAGCAAAAAACAACGGAGTTGAAGTGATGGTTTATGATGTGGTTATGGATTTTGATAAAATCATCTTGGGTAAAAAGATTCCGCTTTGTTAAATAGCAGCGGTTCGAGCTTAAGACAAATTTCAGCCGGTTGGAAAGAGACACACGCCGTCGGAGGTGAAGTGTTCTCCCTATATAGAGATTCAAATGCGTTTGCCTGGGTGATTCAAAAATATAGATTGACATATTTCAACGGTTCTGTACAAATAAAATTTTTTTTAGAGAATACGCTCAGAAGTGGCTTCAAACCCTTCAATCAGGTTCAAAGTCAAGGCGGGCCGAGGGATTCAAGCGCAGGAATATATGTAATATTTCGAGTATTGAATCCCTCGGTCCAACACAGAAATTGAGCCTGAGGGGAGGTTTTGAAACCACTTTTAATAAATCTGAGGATAAAATACGGGGGAAACAGATGAAGGAAAATAGAATTTATAATTTTAACGCCGGACCTGCCGCTCTTCCCATTGAAGTACTTAAAGAAATCAAGGATTCATTTTTAAATTATGGCGGTTCCGGTATGTCGATAACCGAAATAAGCCACCGATCCAAGTGGTTTGACGATGTTATAAATGATGCTGGTGAAAGAACCCGGCGACTGCTAGGCCTGGATGATAACTTCCATGTGATTTTTATCCAGGGCGGTGCAAGTTTGCAATTTTGCATGATCCCCATGAATCTTCTCGGGAAAGGCGATTCGGCCGATTATGTTAATACCGGCACCTGGTCCACAAAAGCCGTAAAGGAAGCCGAGATACAGGGTAAAACCATCAAGGTTGTGGCATCTTCGGAAGATAAAAATTTTTCATATATTCCGAAAAATATTACGTTCAGCAGCGATGCCGTTTACACTCATATCACATCCAATAACACGATAAAAGGGACCCAGTGGGCATCTTTTCCGGACACAAATAATGTGCCGCTTATCGCCGATATGTCGTCGGATATAATGTGCAGACCATTTGATGTGGATAAGTTCGGTCTTATTTATGCCGGGGCTCAAAAAAATATCGGTCCTGCCGGGGTGTGCATGGTGATTATTCGGGAGGATATGCTCAACAGAGTGCCGGACACCCTACCGTCAATGCTTAAATACACAACGTATTCATCCAAGAACTCAATGTTTAATACCCCGCCGTGTTTCACAGTTTATGCCATTCAACTGGTAATGAAATGGCTTGAAGAGACCATTGGCGGACTTGAAAAAATGGCGGAAATCAATCGAAAAAAGGCTCATATTCTTTACGAAGCAATAGATTCGGGAGATTTTTATCAAGGCACGGCCCAACCTGACAGCCGTTCGATGATGAATGTCACCTTCCGACTCCCGGACGAAGCGCTTGAAAAACGGTTCATCGAGCAAGCTCTGGAAGACGGTTTCGGGGGCCTTAAAGGTCATCGGTCTGTGGGAGGATGCCGGGCGTCGATCTACAACGCCACAACGGTAATGGCAGTGGAAGCTCTTGTCGATTTTATGAAAACTTTTGAGCAAAAAAACGGATAAGTTTATTTCTAACAAAACATATTTTAGACAATTACTCTATCCGCACATCTCAAAAAATGCCAGAGCTTCCATGCCGTTGCCGGCCAGAAGCGCTGCAATACCTCCGTTCATTATACCCCATAATCGCTAAGTCATTTTTTTGCGCCGGAAGGACTATGAAAGGTTTGCTGGAAAAGATGAACGGCATAAGTATTACCAGTGAATAACATTGTATCCGGTTTTTAGAAAGGGCGCATCATGGTAAAGGAAAATGACATCGTACTAATATATATTGAAGATGACCCCATATCATTCGCTAGAATAGAAGAAATTTCTCCGGATGTGAAAAAAGATTGGTATCATGTCAAATTACTTATGCTTCAGGTGCCCATTCAAGTGGCAACCTGGATCCTGCGGGATATTTATATTCAGGGCCAGGAGTTTACCATGGGCGGCAAGAGAGTACGTCTGGAGCCGGTAGTATGTCCCAAAGAGCCTAATCCTTCCGGAGAAAAACAAAAAAAATCCCAAACACCGGATGCCGGAAAAGTGATATCATTAGAAGATCTGAAGAAAAAACAAAAATAAGATTTTTTTATGAAACCATCAACTCAACTCGTTATTTCTGCCTCCAGGCGGACCGATATCCCTGCGTTTTACATGGATTGGTTCATAAATCAGATCGATAAAGGTTTTTTTGAGGTTATTAATCCATATAACCGGCAAAAGTCCAGTATAGCAGCCACCCCGGACAACGTTCACACCCTTGTATTCTGGTCAAAAAATTTTGCTTCCTTCATCAAAGGCGGATTCGGCCAAAAGCTCTTGGCCATGGGATACAATCTTTTTTTCAATTTTACCATAAATTCGAATTCGTCCTTGCTTGAACCTCGTGTTCCGCCGCTAAACCAGCGTCTGGATCAACTTAAGGAGCTCTGCCGGAATTTCGACGCCAGAGCGGTTAACTGGAGATTTGATCCCATCTGTTTTTTTAAATTCCATGAAAAAGAAGTTCAGGACAATTTGAATGATTTTTCCCGGATTGCCGCCGGGGCTCATCGATGCGGTGTTACCAGATGTATCACAAGCTTCATGGACCATTACCCAAAAATTAAAAAACGGATCGCCGGCCTGCCTGGATTTTCGTTTGTGGATCCGCCGTTGAAAACAAAAAAGGCAATTCTTCTGAAAATGGAAAAAGAACTTTCGGAAAAAAATATGTATCTTTATACTTGTTGTGAAAAAGAGGTACTCAACGCCCTGCCCGCAAATTCAAACATAAAAAAAAGTTCATGTATTCCAAACGATCTTTTGGTGAAAATTTTCGGGGGTAAGCTGAGTTTAAAAAAAGATACCGGCCAGAGGGTATCGCACGGATGCGGATGCATGGTGTCGGTAGATATAGGATCTTACCACCTGCACCCATGCCATCACAGCTGCCTGTTTTGCTATGCGAATCCGACTTCCAAAAAAAAATGCAGCTAAAATGAAAATAGGTTCCGTTGCACTTGATAATATCACGGTTTTAGCCCCGCTTGCAGGGATTACAAACCTGCCCTTCCGGCTGTTGGCCAAACAAGAAGGCTGTGCCCTGGTATGTTCGGAAATGATCAGTTCCCACGGTCTGGTTTACAACTCGATCAAGACGCATGAATTGCTCCGCAGCCAACCCGCTGAAAAACCCTTGTCCGTTCAGATATTCGGTTCGGATCACTCGCTCATGGCTGAGGCTGCAACCATCGTTGAATCCTCAGGAGCTGACATACTGGACATCAATCTCGGCTGTGCCGTAAAAAAAGTGCTAAAAACCGGCTCAGGCGCAGCCCTTATGAAAGAGCCCCAAAAGGTTGAGAAAATTCTTCAAGCGATCCGTAGAACCGTAAAAATTCCATTGACGGTAAAAATAAGAACCGGATGGGACCGTTCCGGCGGCCAGGCCTTAAAAATAGCCGAAATAGCTCAAGCATGCGGTGTGGATGCAATCACAGTGCACCCGCGTAACGCGACTCAGGGGTTCCAGGGTAAGGCCGACTGGTCTCTGATCGCCGCAATTAAAGACATTGCTTCAATCCCTGTAATAGGAAACGGAGACATCGTAAGGCCTGAAGATGTGTTCAAGATGCAGAACCAAACCGGATGCGATGCCGTCATGATTGGCAGAGCGGCCATTGGCAATCCCTGGATTTTTTCTCAGGCACTTGAGTTAATTCGTAATAATAAAATCTCTTTCCCTGATCCGTCCCGGCGTTTTGAAGTTATGATTCAATATCTTAAATCTTCTGTAATATATTTTGGAGAGCAACGGGCGATCCGGATGATGCGTAGCCGTCTCGGTTGGTTTGTCAAAGGATTGCGTTACAGCAGTAGATTTCGTGAATCCATCAAACAGATTTCGACTGAAAAAGACGCCCTATGCCGGATTGAAGAATATAAATCATTATTATCCACCAAACTCGGACAAACCGGATCACTTCGATAGTGAATCAGAAACAAAAAACAAGTTTCAGAAGATCGTCAATTTTGATGAACTTGTAAAAAGTCAAAATTGAGACGCCAAAATAAAAAGTTCAAGGCGTCACAAATTTCTTGGAATGAGGCGTACTTATGTACGTCGCAGTGAACACGAAATGAAGCACAACGCAGAAATTGGACTTTTTATGAAGCCGTCAATTTTTATTGACAAAATTAAGTTATTAAATCAGTGTCGTTAGAAAAATTCTTAGAAGTAGTTTCAAAACCTTCAATCAGGTTCAACGTCAAGGCGGGGCGAGGGATTCAATCGCAGGAATATATGTAATATTTCGAGTATTGAATGCCTCGGTCCAACACAGAGATTGGGCCTGAGGGGAGGTTTTGAAACCACTTATAGAGACATGTTCCTCTTGGTCGGCCTCTGAAAAAAATATTATTTTGAAAAACCCGACAATTAAAAAATAGCTCGGAGAATTACCGTGAAAAATCAACCGGCTTTTGCTTTGGCACTTATGTTTATTCTGATAATTTCTCCTGTTGCATATGGTAACGAATATCGGTACCAGGACGTTGTTGAACAGAAGTCAAAAGGAGTCATTAACTGGACCAGAGGAGTAATTCAAACAAAAGGGACCGGGGTTCTTGATGATAAACTCCCTAACCGTGTCCAGGCACGTTCATCTGCCTTAAAAGATGCAACACGGGATGCCTGCCGAAAAATCCTTGACGTCGCAAAAAGGATCAGAATCGATGGCGCCACAGTTGTCGGTGATTATGCGAGTAAAAATGACATAGTTTTGTCTAAGATAGAAAGCATGGTTAACAGTGCCCATGTCGTAAAAAAAGAATATTTTTCAGATGGGACCGTAAAAGTTACAATGCAAATGAACTTAAGAGGCGGATTTGCCCAGCTTGTTCTTCCAGGGGAAATCAAACCGTTGGAGTCTATCCGAACCATGGCGCCTGCGAACATTTCACCATCTGTTTTTACCGGATTGGTTGTTGATACCCGTGGCCTTGGAATAACGCCCGTCATGGTTCCAAAAATACTTGACGAAGACGCACGTGAAGTGTATGGATCCGCCTTCGTCAGCCGCGAATATGCCGTACAACAGGGTATGAGTGGGTATTCAAAGGATCTTGCGGCAGCTCAGAGTAATCAGAGGGTTGCAGACAATCCTTTGACGGTAAAAGGGTTGAGGACAGACGGTTTCGGGCATACCGACGTTGTAATCAGTAACACAGATGCTCATAGGCTTCGAAGTGCTTCCGAAAATCTTTCCTTTATGAAAAAATGTCGAGTCATAATTGTAGTTGAGTAAAGGACGACCCAACAGAAGTCAGCTTTAAGTCGTTTCTCAATCCACAGTCCACTAAGTTCCCATACTCCACGATGCCAAGTATTTCTTCTGTTCAGCGGTAAGTTTGTCAATTTTAACGTTCATGGAAGCCAGCTTTTCTTTGGCGATGGCCTTGTCTATTTCCTCGGGCACCGGATAGACATCCTTTTCAAGTTTCTTTTTACTTTTTACCATATATTCGATACTCAACGCTTGATTGGCAAAACTCATATCCATAACACTTGACGGATGTCCCTCGGCAGACGCTAGATTTATCAGTCTCCCATCACCCAAAACATTAATCCGCTTACCGTTTTTCAGCATATATTCTTCAACAAAAGGCCTTATTGTCCTGTGGGATTTTGTTATGCTTTTGAGCCCCTCAAGATCGAGTTCAACATTAAAATGACCGGAATTGGCCACAATAGCACCGTCTTTCATGACCTCGAAATGTTCTTTGCGTATCACATTGATGTTCCCGGTAACCGTACAGAAAAAATCACCAATCCTTGCCGCCTTTCGTATCGGCATTACCGTAAATCCGTCCATAACCGCTTCAAGAGCGGTTGTGGGATCAACCTCCGTTACAATTACGTTTCCTCCCATTCCGCAAGCTCTCATCGCAAGACCCTTGCCGCACCATCCATACCCACAGACCACAAAATTAGACCCTGCAATCAGACGGTTCGTGGCCCGAATGATGCCGTCCACAGTGCTTTGACCCGTACCGTAACGATTATCAAAAAAATGTTTGGTCCGGGCATCATTTACAGCGATAATGGGGTATTGCAAGACTCCGTCCGCCGCCATGCTTCGGAGGCGAATGATTCCGGTGGTGGTTTCCTCGGTACCACCGTTGACTCCCTCAATAAGTTCCTGGCGCTCGGAATGGATTGTAGAAACTAGGTCGGCGCCGTCATCCATGGTGTAATGAGGTTTGATGTCTATGGCTGAATGAATATGCTTGTAATATGTTTTGTTGTCTTCACCTTTGATGGCAAAAACAGATATTTTGTCGTGCTTTACAAGAGACGCCGCCACATCATCCTGTGTGCTCAGCGGGTTGGAAGCGCAAAGCGTAAGTCTGGCGCCGCCTGCTTTTAATGTCTGCATCAAAGATGCGGTCTCGGTGGTAACATGAAGACAGGCTGCGATGCGTTTGCCTTTGAGGGGCTTTTCCTTTGTAAACCTTTTCTTTATATTGTTTAGAACCGGCATGCTCTGATTGGCCCATTCGACCCGTAACAGACCTTCCCTGGCCAATTTTACATCTTTAACATCATATTTCATGGATTATTCATCTCCTTTTTTTAGGGTTCAGGGTTCAAGGCTCAGGATTAAAAAGCCAGATATCCATTTTAAAATTTTAATCATCAATTTTCAATCGACAATCGAAAATCCCTAAAGCCCTGCCTTTTCCCTGATAACATCTACCATATTGGTTTTTTCCCATGTGAATTCAGGTTCATTCCGGCCAAAGTGCCCATAAGCTGAAGTTTTACTATAGATTGGCCGCAGCAGATCCAGATATTCAATGATTGCTGCGGGTCTTAAATCAAAAACTTCTCTGATAATTTCTTTTATCTGATGTTTGGGCACTACACCGGTTCCCATAAGATCTAACATCACGGAGACAGGTTCTGCCACACCGATGGCATAGGCGATTTGTAATTCACATTTTTTTGCAAGGCCCGCGGCAACAATATTTTTTGCGATATGTCTGGCCATGTATGAAGCGCTGCGATCGACTTTGGAAGGATCTTTCCCCGAAAAACATCCTCCGCCGTGGCTCCCCTGGCCTCCGTAAGTATCAACGATGATCTTTCGTCCCGTAACCCCGCAGTCTCCCATGGGTCCACCAATCACAAACTTGCCGGTGGCATTTATAAAGTATCGGGTGTCACCGTCTGTTAGTTCCCTGGGGATTACCTTTTTTATAACTTCTTCTACAATCGCTTCTTTCAACTCGTCATAAGTAACATGTGGTTTATGCTGGGCGGCAATAACAACGGTATCAACCCGTTTTGGTGTTCCGTTTTCATATTCGATGGTCACCTGAGCTTTGCCGTCCGGCCTTAAAAAATCAAGGGCTCCGTTTTTTCGAACCGTGGCAAGACGTTTACATAGTTTGTGAGCATACATAATCGGCATGGGCATTAATTCAGGGGTCTCATCCGTGGCAAATCCAAACATAAGTCCCTGATCTCCGGCGCCCTGGTCTTTGAAAAGTCCTTGACCGACGTTCACCCCCTGAGCGATATCCGGAGATTGATGATCAATACTTGTAATAACCGAGCAGGTTTGCCAATCGAACCCCATCTGGGATGAGTGGTATCCGATTTCACGAATTGTATTTCTAATTATCTCAGGCATATCTACATAACAACTGGTTGTAATTTCACCGGCAATAAAAGCCAGGCCGGTGGTTACAAGAGTCTCACAGGCAACCCTGCAGGCTTTATCTTTTTCAATAATTGCATCGAGAATGGAATCCGATATCGCATCTGCAACCTTGTCCGGATGACCTTCGGTCACCGATTCGGAGGTAAAAAAGAATTGTTCGTTACTCATAAAGCATCTCCTTGGTTTTCATTCGTTGTATATTCTGTTCGTTATGAATTTAGTATCATGTTGTCTATCAGGCGAGCTTTTCCGACTTTGACAGCCAGAGCCATAACTACCGGCCTGTCAATGGCTTTGATATCGACGAGCGTTTCAGAGTCGAAAATGGCAATATAATCTATATCAGTTTCAGGATATGATTGTATCAGCTCCGTTGCCGCGTCAATAATCGTCGCTGCATCTCTTATCCCGCTGCTAATAAGCTCCTTTGCCTTCTGCAATGATTTGAAAAGGGATAGGGCGCTAATCCGCTGTTCGGCAGTAAGATAATTATTGCGGGAACTCATGGCCAGCCCATCGGGCTCCCTTACTGTGGGAGCACCGATTATGTCTATGCCGAAATCGAGATCATGAACCATTTGACGGATGACGATAAGTTGTTGGTAGTCTTTCCGGCCGAAAACAGCCGCATGCGGTTTAACAATGTTGAACAACTTGGCAACAACGGTTGCAACACCTCTAAAATGTATAGGTCTGGATGCGCCGCACAGGTATTTCGGCAGTTTTTCCAGCGTAACATAGGTCTGAAATTCCTTACCGTAAATTTCCTTTGCATCAGGAGTAAATACCGCATTCACCCCATGTTTTTGCAGCAGTTCCAAATCTCTTTCAAGATTTTTAGGATAAGACTCCAAGTCTTCTCCGGGGCCAAACTGTGTGGGGTTGACAAAAATGCTTACGATGATGTCATCTCCATATTTTTGGCCTTCTTGAATCAAAGACAGATGACCTTGATGGAGGAATCCCATGGTAGGAATGAAAACAATGGTTTTAAACTGACGGCGCATCCGGTCGGATCGCGCCTGCATCATTTTGGTTGTTGTAATAATTTCGATGGCATATACCTCACTAAATTACGTTGCCCGAATTTACGTTCAAAGGTCAATAACTTAAAACAACTATAATGAAATGTCAACCTGTACACTCCTAGCCTTCCTTTATATGTTTCATAACTTGCTTACATTTATACAATAAAGAGTCAAAAGCAAACCCCAAATTATGTTTTTCATTAGGGTCGAATTCATTTTACAGGATTGCCCTTAGATTTTTTCTTGATTTTCAGATAGATGTAATCAACACAAATTGACGTCAGCTTTGTAATTCGGCAAAAAATGTCAGGTTTTGAAAAGGAAGATTTAGGAAATAATCAATTTATCCCAACAGATGCCATGTCTGAGGTAACAAATGAATATCTTAAAAACGGTCTTGACTTGATATTTACCGTCCGAGTTTGATATGTATCAAATTGTTTATGATGCGATCATGGCAAGAGTACCAGAGATCTGCAATCAACCACATCACTTTATTCCATTGATTCATTCCAACAATCAATACCACAAAGTGATATAACTATCTATAATCATAATTTCATTGACACAATCAAAGGTTTAAAATAGTGTAACTATATTGATTCTCTACGGTTCTTTTTCTGCTGACCTCATGTTCGATTCGCTTCTCCGTATTTGATGTTTTGTTATTTCGATCATTCAAACTATATTCGGAGGTTACCATATGGTGAATCCCCTCAAATTCTGCATAATTTGCTCCCGACAGGAGGACAATCCTTACTGTTGGAAAGTAAAATATCTGAACCTATATGTTGCTGTCCGACTGTAAACAAAATCCTAATTTTATTTTTCGCTTCTCTCAAAAAGCGAGTTCTTATCATTAAAGTGGGGAAATATAAAAAAACAATACCAATGCCCGAAGTGTAATTCATATTTAAGGGTTCATAACAATATTATATTTATGGTAAATCCAACCAATGAATGTAATCAGGTAACTTTTACTTATATTTAAATCAAAGGAGGTGAAACGATTTTCCTATGAACATTTTTTATTTAGAATGCCAGTGTTGTTAAAATGATTTCAAAATTGGTTTAAAAAGTAACGGCTTATTAAGGGAGGAAAAAATGAAAAAATTTATCTTTATTTTTCTTTTATTACTTATATTCAATTATGCGGGGGATTTTTTCAACGCAGACTATGGAAAAGCATGGGGCCAGGCAGGTACATATACAGTTTATTTTGAGTTTTCCGCAGATGAAAGGGATAAATGCTTTGATGGGAATGGTCCTCCAGCGGAATTTTGTGCTCACATACAGTTGTATGATAGCAACAAGACGAAGCTGTCTAATGTAGTTTACAAATGGGTTTTTAAATCGAACGACACCGTAAATCATTATCAGAAAATCACCAAACATTACACCCGTACCCGTTTCAATAACAAACCAGCTTACTTTTCCATGTTTCTATATGAAAATGATAGAGGCGGTATGCATAGTTATGACACAGCCCGCTTTCAGGACAGCGATGATAAAATCTGGGATAATAAATGGACTTATACTACTTCTACTGATAAAACTCTTTGGGGGGCCAATCATTTTTACATGGTAAAGAAACAAACCTCATCACAAAAGCTTTTTAGTTGTAATTCCAACAAATTTTATTGCTTTCGCAATCCGAATAACAAGGACTCCATGAAAAGCTGGTCGACAGCAAAAAACAATAAAGGCCATGTAAAAGTCAGAGTATGGGTACAATAAGATTTTAAAGAATTCTCATTTTTTGATTAAAATGTTTTTAAGCTTCAATATCAGCCGACAAAATTGGCGTTTAGCTCCATGAATAAAACGTAACTGACCGTTTATGTTTGTATTTAGTGATGCTATTATAGATAAACGACTTATGTGACGATAAACAGGGCGCAAGTGCAAATCAAATTAGGGTGATTTATTATGAGCTATTCAAAACATTTTTTATTGTTATTGATTTGTTTTCTTGTGGTCTTGTGCATTCCAATATCCGCATTGACTCATAAAGTTAAACTCCGTGTTTGCGCATATGAGGATGGCACAGGATGGGAGGGTAAAGACAAATTACCTGGTGAATTTATATCAGAGATCTACTTTATGGGCAGAAACATAATGTGGATGACCACTAACCGGGGGACAAAGATTCGTGAAGCAAGATTCATGTTGGATTCCAATAAAAAAGTGACGTATAATCCTAGTAGTACAGGACGGCATACCTATGACGTGGCCTTTCGCCCCTATACCATTCAAATTAAAATTTGGTAAAATGACTATAAGAGTCGGAGTTATTACGATAAATGCAGATTCAAATTCGGATGCAATTCTGACGATCTTATTGTTGATAGTCTCTTTTCTTTTTCAGGGTCATCAAATACTGAGGAATATACAAAAGGGTCGCGGTAGGAATGCGAGTTACCTCGCACCCCCCGCACAGATCCCAGCGAGCGGAACTACCGCACTGGGCTCCTACCTCGGGTAGTGACGTACATGCTCAAAACAGGATATGAGTGATAAATGCGGGGCCGTGGGAGCCAGCTATTAATGAGTCGGCTCATTCGTTCCCAGTTGAGGCGATGGCGTTGGCTACGACGAAGCAGCGCCTTATGCCATATACGACTCAAATGAAAATAAAATGAATGTAATTTCCGACTATTACCCGGTACACCATAGTATCGATAATGACCGAGCAACACAACACGCAACCATTTAGCCACAACCGGTACAGGGTTATGAAGGCGCCGTTTGAGTTCTATTTTAAGCTCCATAAGTTTTGCCCGAATCCTCTTGCCAATGCTATGTCGGAGCACCATGAACTTCCCGTTTTCAGTCTTACCGCATATATGGGTAAAACCGAGAAAATCGAACGTCCCTGGTTTTCCTTTACCCTGGCTTTTACGATTCTGGGCAGCAAACCGGCCGAACTCGATCAGCCGTGTCTTGTCCTTATGGAGTTCCAGGTTAAACTTCAGAAAACGTTCCCGAAGATCAGCCAAGAACCTTTCAGCGTCTTTGCGGTACTGAAAGCCAACCACAAAGTCATCGCAGTACCTGACGATGATAACATCACCATCGGCATGCTTGGACCTCCACTGGTCAGCCCACAGATCAAGCACGTAATGCAGGTAGACGTTAGCCAGCAAAGGACTGATACTTCCTCCTTGTGGTACGCCCTCTTCATTATGTGTCACCGCACCCTCTTCAAGCACGCCTGCGTTGAGCCACTTCTTAATGTGCCTCAAGACGCGCTTGTCCGCAATCCGGTGCTCAATGAACTTTTCCAGCCATTCGTGGGAGATGGCATCAAAATAACCACGAATGTCTGCATCAAGCACCCAGCTTACCTTTCTCGTCATGATTTCCCCATACAGGGCGTTGAGCGCATCATGCGCTTTTCGCCCAGGGCGAAAACCATACGAAAAACCGAGAAAGTCGGTCTCGTAGATCGCATTCAATACCTCTACCGTGGCCCGCTGCGCGATTTTATCTTCCAGCACAGTCACACCAAGTGGCCGCTGACGGCCGTCAGATTTGGGTATGAACGATCTTCTAACCGGCTTTGCCCGATACGCTCCACGCTTCAGCCTGTCGGCGAGTCCTTGGAGATTTCCTTCCAAATCTTCGCCGTAGTGCCGCCATGTCTCACCGTCTACCCCAGGCGCAGCATCGCGTTTAAGGCTGAAATAAGCCTTTCGAAGGTGTTCAATGTTATAAACATGATGCCAGAGCGTGGTAAGCCGCAGCCGTTTATCCCGTCTTGCTGCCTGTCGTATCCGTTCCATCGCATTTGGCAAGTTGTGGGAGTCAGCCTTCACAGACGCTCCTTTTCTGGTACCGTGCCCAGAACTTGTTTTGTTGGAACAGATTCCCCTTGGTCAGACC
>JASFHC010000037.1:0-13255 GCA_050123435.1 Desulfobacterales bacterium | reverse complement strand
ATCGAGAAAAAAGGAAATCGAAACGCTCTATGACGAAGTCCTTTCTAAAGATTTGATCTCAGGTGATGATCTAAAAAGGATGAGAAAAGCAGCAGGGATCGAGCTATCTAAAATTAATGCCGTTACTAGAATCAGTATTTCTGTTTTAAAGTCAATGGAAGAAAATCGGATCGAAGGTCTTCCTCCCAACATTTATTTAAAAAATTTTTTAAGTCAATATGCGGGGATACTTCAAATAGATTCACAGAAAATCATTGACGGTTATTTGAAACATATCGCTTCCGTGCAAAAAAAGTGATCGTTTTGTAAAAATGATGACCGCCTATATGGCCACGGTGTAATTCGGGCCGACGATCAAAAGATTGTTAGATATGGTAGACTGAATTTTTTCCATTTTGCTCCCAAAAACGAAATCTTTCAAAAGATGGTGGCCATATGCACCTAATACAACAAGGGCATTATGAGGTACATCATAAAGGTTCTCTTCAAGCGTCTTGTTTCTTAAAAAATGCCATGTATTGACATACTGGCTCATTTCCGTCTCTAGTTGTTCATCCGCGATAAGCTTTTCATACGATTCCTCTGATTTATTTTCTAACAGGGTAAAAACGTCAAGACGCATGCCGGAAATTCTGCATAACCGAAATCCCAGTTTTAAGGCATTGAACGCATTTACCGAACCGCCGAAAAACACGGCAATACTTTCCCACTCTTTATAAACCGGGCTGGTGACAAGAACCGGAAATTGTGCGGACTTAACGATGCGTCTGACCCGTGGCCCGATGTAACCCAGTCCGATTTTTGAAGACAGGTCGCTGATGCTGCGCGGGCAGCTCATGTAGTCGAAATTCGTATGGATATCCGGCAGGGTTGAGGCGGTATAATGTTTTGGATCTAAAAATCTGGGTTCAATACCTGCTTGCTCCAAGAGTTCGGTCGCATGTTCCAAGGCCGTTTCCGGGGACATCAGATACGAATCGTCAAGGTCAATCTGAACCACATCATTTTCAAAATACATTAAAAATTTAGTAGACTTGGGAATGTAAACAACCGGAGTGACTTCTACCTGCTTGGAAAAATAGATCGATTGAAGCAGCGTTTCCCTGCCCAGAGGACTGTTTCGGAAAATATGGAGCAGTTGGTGATTCATTTGACTCTCCTTTCGGATCTCTCTTTCTGTAATCTCCTTTTCATTAAATTGACTGGCTTGTCTGAACCATAAGCTCTTTGCGATATTGATCCAGCAGATTTCCTTTTGAAATCAAACCGATGAACCTGTTGTTTACAACAACCGGCATGGAAAATAAACGATTCGCATCCATTTTGCGAATAACATCGGATAGATCATCGTCAGGATCGACCACTTCAACCCGGGTGTTCATGATCTGACCTAAAAATACCGTATCATACATAACCGGATTAAAGAGATACTGCCGGATATCGTCCAAATGAATGATGCCCATAAAATGACCGGTCTCTTCATCTTCAACCGGGAAATAATTACGATGAGATTTTTTGACGATATTGATAAAATCGCGCAGCAGCATGTTTTGTGTGACGGCAATGCAGTCCTTTTCTATAAGTTCTGAAACACTAAGATCGGACAACACCCGCGCATCGGTGCCGGGTCTTAAAAGGTGTCCATAGTCTACAAGTTCTTTCATATAATAAGCCGCCGGTTCAATATAATGGCAAACACTTGTGGTAATAGCAGATACAATAATCAGCGGCAGGATAACTTCATATCCTCCGGTAATCTCAACAATAAGAAAGATTCCGGTAAGCGGCGCCTGGAGCATCCCGCTGATAAGACCCGCCATTCCCAGCAAAGCAAAGCATCCCTGATTTACCCATGTTACAGAAGGCCATAATAAAACAAGACCGTGGTGATACGTTAATCCTGCTAGACATCCGATGACCAGACAGGGTGCAAATATTCCGCCGGACCCGCCCCAACCCAGGGTTAAAGCGGTAGCAACAATTTTTGCGATCGTAGCAAGTCCCACAATGATAAGCCCCCGTGAAAAAGCACCTTCGATAGTGGTTTGAACCACATGATACCCTTTACCCAGAACTTCCGGAAGGAAAAGGCCAATCAGACCGACCGCGCAACCGCCGATGGCCGCCCGTATCCATAAAGGAGCCGGCAATTTCTTTGCTATTTTATCCATGGATCTAAGCAGCCGGGTGAGCAAAATAGAAGCCGCAGCCGTCAATACAGCCAATCCAACGCAGGCAAGAATGTCCATATGGCTGATATTAAACAGGCGGTGGCCGAAAGGGATCTGGTTTCCTTGAAGGATGCGGCTGATTTCAGTCCCCGCTACCGACGCAATGGCAATGGGAACAATATGCACAGATTTCCATTCTCCGATGATCACTTCAATGGCGAATACCATACCGGCAATCGGCGCATTGAAGATGGAAGATATTGCGCCGGCCGCTCCACAACCCACAAGTGTTACTCGCTGGCGGTCATTTAAGGAAAGATATTTTGCGATATTGGACCCGATCGCCGCACCGCTGATCACAACCGGGGCTTCGGGACCTGCCGAGCCTCCGCTGCCAATGGTAAGAGCGCTGGAAATGAGCCTGGAAAAGCTTGAGCGGAATCTGAGCAGGCCGCCGTAACGCGATACACTGTAAATAACTTCCGGCACACCGTGACCGGCCCCTTCTTTAACGATTTTTTCCAGAAACAGGGAAGAGAGCGCAGCGCCGATAGCCGGCAGCACAAAGACCCACCAGTAATGGTGTAAATGATGAAACCAATTAAACATGGCCATTAGTGTTCGGTTAAGAATCACAGATGCCAGGCCGCTACAGTTGCCGACAATAATAGCCACCAAAATGAGCAACAGACGATCGTCTAAACGAAAAATGGTCCAGTTTGCAGGGTAGCGCCATGATTGAAAAATGCGCATATCGCCAATACCTAAGTCTCTGCTCTATCGAGTTGCTTTTCGAAATCAGCTATTTTTGCAAAAAACGATGCTTCATCAGGGGATGTTTTTAAAAATTCCACAAATGAATTGTCGCGAACACAAAAGGAAAACCGCGAAAGAAGATGGAGATGCATTTTAATAGACTGGCTTAAAAGAATAAACATAACAAACACCGGCCTGTCATCCACTGCGCCAAAATCTATGGGTTTTTCAAGAAAGCATGTGCTTATTACCGGGCTTTTCAAAACATCCGACAGCGGGTCGCGGGGATGGGGAATGGCGACCCCTTTGCCAATGCCGGTTGATGTGAGGCGTTCTCTTTCAAGCAGGAGTTGATAAAGTTCTTTTTTTGAGGTTTTGGATAAAACGGGCATATTTTCAACAGCAGATTCCAACGCCGTTTCCACGTCATCCCCTTTAGTATCATACAGTACACCACCACGCTTCATGGCGGACAGAAGATTTTCGAGTTCTTCTTCATACCCCCGAGATTTTACTTTTTCGGGTATTAAAAACGGCAGTCTATACATTGCAGCCCATTTTTTCAGAACAGATTCGCGAAATATATAGCCATTGCTGGTTTTTTGTATGGGTATTCTTCCTTGGCGTATCCAGCGCTCTATGGTACTTACATGAAGATTAAGGCATTGGGCAACCTCGTATATTGTCATTTTCATACAGGTATCATGCAATAAAAAGATTGAATTTTATGGTAACGATTATGGTTCGAATTTTTTCTGAACCCTGAACCTATGAATGGAAAAAAATTTAAATTTCTTGATTTTGCTAAATTTTAATAATAACTTTAATGAGTTTTCAAATCAAGAAGTTTATTGGGATGTCCTTGGAATCTCCCCCGATTCTATGTAATGGACACTATTTAGGATTTTTATTTACTATAGTAATGTCTCTTTTCGGATAGGGTATTTCAATCCCGTTTTTATCAAAAACCTCCTTGACTTTATCGGTGATACTGGAAATCGTATGTATACGCTTTCGTGCATCATCAATCCATACCCGCAACTGAAGATCTACCGAAGATTCTCCGAAATTTTTCACAACCACTTTCGGCGGGGGTTCCTTTGAAACCCAGGCCAGAGATCCTGCAACACGAGTGATTAAATCCTTTGCTTTCTCAATATCCGCATCATATGACACCCCAATATTAATTCGGACTCTGATCTTTGTTGAAATAATCGTGTAGTTTACGATATCCCGTTTCATGATCTCATTGTTGGGAATAATAATTACAATATTGTCGGTCGTCTTGATCTTGGTGGCACGCAGGCCGATATCGATGACATCTCCCCAGGTCGCACTTCCGGCAGGAGCACCCCACACTTCGATACGGTCACCAATTTCAAATGGCCGATCAATAATAAGCAATACCCCGGCGATCAGGTTGGACAGTGTATCCTTTGCCGCAAAGCCGATGGCAATACCCACCACACCCGCACCGGCAATAAAGGGCATGACATTGATTCCCAGAATGTCGAGGGCAAGAATAGCGGCGGTTGCATAAATAACAGCACCTGAAAATTTTTTGAGAAGCTCAAAAATAATATTATCGACTTTGGTTTTTGTTTTGTCTGCTAAATTTTTCTCAAAGACCTCCAGTACAATTAACAGACTATCTTTTGCAGGAGTTGCCAGGAGTATAATCATGAATGCCTGAAAGATTTTTTCCAGAAGAACGAGATTGAAAAGTCTGAAGAGATACGTACCGGTCACAAGCACCAGGCCGTAAAGAATTGCTTTTTGAATAACACTGAAAATTTGAATATTGGTTTTTATAAATTCGGTCTTTTTGTTTTTTTTCTCAAAAGAGATAAGGACGCGTTTTAGAACAAACCAAATAAAATATGCGCCCACGACCACAGCCAAGGCCTTAAATAGGATATGAAAATACGTCGCATGAATACCGAGCTTTGCCGATAACTCATCAAGAAAAGAAAAAAGGGTGTTCATAAAAACCTCAATAGTGACGGCCTCGTAAAAAAATCTATTTTAAATGGTGCCCGCCCTGTTTATTATTTCTCCCTGAAATTAAAGATAAAGATATTTCGAAAATATAAAGTTTACCAGACTATAATTATTTTTTTATGACATGAGCAATTTAAAAAATCCAGGAATAAATTTTCTCTAAAGTTAAGATAAAATCACTTTAATATGGAAAGAATAGCGTTCTGGTTTACAGCCATCTCTGTAAATTCCTGTCATAGGTATCTGCCGGATAACCGATCCATTTTTTTCCTCATGACACAATCCGGATAAATTCAGATTCCATTTCCTTCCTGCCGGTCTTTATGGCCTGAACCGTCTGGATGAACTTCTCCTGCATTGACATGGGTTTTTGGCGGAGATTCGCCTTCTGGGTGGGGCACAAATACCAAGTGCACACCCAGGGTCTGGCAATCCGAGGCAATTTACAGCCTTTGTGGCTCCAGTAACTGCATGTCTGTTTCAAATTCGACAGAAGTTGAGCAGGGGGAATTTGATGACCGTTAAGATGAAGGAAAAGCAGGTCCTTAAAATCAATCCAGACTTTGGCCACCAGGCAGCAGTGATCCGGGCACCAGAGGCATGTAACCCTGCACAAATCTTCCAGAAGAGAAAAAATCGACTCCAGCCGAATCTGTACATCCCGGGCCAAAGCCACGGCCCGGTCCATCTTAGGACGATGAAGCCGGATAAGGCAATCTAAATTCCGATTAACGGTTTTCCACGTGGCCGTGGCTCCCCACAGCGGTTGGGTTCTGTAGAAGTCGTTCCGCATAGGCTCATTCACTCTAAAAACCATCAAAAAACAAAATCCGGAAAACTACCGGATCCTGATACAATTACCACTTCGCCTTGATAGGGTATATAATCCATTTTTAGAATGCCACATTTTTTTTATTTTCCATAAAAAAAGAACTTGAAAGCTATTTTTCATTATGGTAGGCATCTTTTTTGGCTTTTTACGCCCACATTCTTTACTTCAAAACGTTGAAAGGATTTTAATGAAATGACTCCAAAAAAAGAACTGCAAATTGCTTACGGCCTCATTATTATTCTGTTTTTAGTGGGTGTTGTAAGCTATGCAGGCTTTCCTGCCAAAACCCCGGATCAACCCATAAGAATAATGTATAAGGGCGTTGCAGGAAAGGTTTTGTTTGACCACAAAACCCATGCTTCAGAAGCGGGTTACGGTCTTTCATGCAGCGACTGTCATCATCATCCCGAGGATGAGGAATCATCACTTCGGGCGTGTGGTGACTGTCATCAACCCCCGGCGGAAGGTCAGGCATTCCCTGAATCCTGTTTGGAATGTCATGATTCTGATGAGATTGAAGATACAGAAATCATAAAAAAGACGGATGCGTTTCATTCCCAGTGTGAGGCGTGTCATCAAGAAAGCGGCGCCGGTCCGGAAGAAAATAGATGTAATTGGTGTCATGTCTCATAAGCCGTTGGCCGTATCATTACCGGCGACGGCTTTTTTTGTGTCCGATCCCTTTTACACCGAAATAAACAATATAGGTTAAACGATGATAAAAAAATCATTTATCGGTTTGGCAAAACCCAAGATAAAATATGAAGCTCTGGATATTACTGTGCCGGAGCCCCAAAAAATTCCAACTCCAAAAAAGGTCACGCTTCTATTAAATGAGCCCTATGACATGTTCGGCAAAAAAAACGATGTGTTATTAAAAAAAGATGATACGGTTAAGACCGGTCAAAAGCTTTCTCTTCATGAAGGCAGTAATGCCTATGTCATTTCTAGTGTTACCGGAACCATATCTTCCATATCTTCCTTTTTGGGTGAATTTGGCCGCTCTTATAGCGCCATTGCCATAGATGTTGCTGAAGATGAAGAGGTGGATGAACAATTCAAAGCCCTGTCTGCGGCGCCTACCATAGATATTGCCAGAGATTATTTGTGTTTTATTCCCGGCAATCCACCGGCAAGTCTGTTTTCCAATGCCAGCACATCACCATCCATAGATACCATCGTTATTTGCGGAGTTGATAGTGACTTATTGATTACCGCCAATCAGCATGCTCTGATATCCGATGAAAAATCAATTGGGAAGGGAGTTGGTATTTTAAAACAAATCACCGGAATTGAAAATATCATCATGGCCGTATCCGAGCATCTTATGCAGAATGCCGTCGCAACCGGAGCTCAGGTAAGTGTTGTAGATACAGAATATCCTGCGACACTTCCACGCATGATCATGCAAAACATTCTGGATAAAACAGTACCTGTCGGAAAAAGCTGTGAAGATTTGGGAGTATGCTTTGTCAGTGCAGAGGCGGTAGCCTCCATCGGCATGGCGTTTGACCAGGGCTACATACCGCTTTACAAGAAGTTAAACCTTATAAAAAAAGATGGGAATTCGGTGATGATATCGGCTCGGATCGGAACACCGGTTCATGAAATTTTTTCTGCCTATGATGTTGCCGTAAACGAAAAAGATCGAATTATCTTGGGCGGGCCCATGACCGGCTCTTCAATCTATTCAGAGCACCATCCCATTCAACCCGATACCGATGCCGTTATGATCCAGGACGCTAAAAACCTGGCACTGGTTTCAGACTATCCGTGCATTAACTGCGGAGAATGCATTCGCATCTGTCCGGCAAAAATCCCGGTTAACATGCTGGTCCGATTTCTGGAAGCCGGACAATATGAACAAGCCGCAGAAGAATACGATCTTTATTCCTGCGTTGAATGTGGTCTTTGCAGCTTTGTCTGCGTATCGAGAATGCCGATCTTGCATTATATAAAATTGGCGAAATATGAACTTGGCCGGATGATTACAGCGGAGGCAACAAATGCTTAATCAGAAAAAACTCATCGTTTCACACGCTCCTTTCTGGCATGACGGGAGCACAATAACTGCCCGGAGTTATAATATGATCGTTGCTGCACTGCCTGCGGTGTTGTTTGGGTTTATAAACTATGGCATGCCTGCGGTGGGTGTGGTTTCACTCTCTATTTCCTCCGCCATTGTCTGGGAACTGCTGTTTAATAAAATATCAAAGCGAACAATCAGCATCGGAGACGGTAATGCAGCCTATATCGGGATTCTGTTTGGCATGCTTTTACCGGCAACATCTCCATGGTGGCTTGTTGTAACCGGCACCTTTGTTGCGGTGGTTATCGGCAAACAGATATTCGGCGGGATTGGCGGAAATCCGTTTAACCCGGTCCTTATTGGATTGGCGATATTGATGGTGTCCTGGAAAGATTTTTTTGATTTTAACGAAGCCTTGGTGAACTATGATCTTGGTTTTGCAATGGTCTACCCTCTTTCCGCCCTCAAACATCTGGGCACATCCGGTATCGATGCGTTCACCACGGCCGGTCTTCTAATGGGCCAGCAGTCGGGAGGCATCGGAGCAACCTTTGGACTGGGCCTTATCATCGGCGGAATCTATCTTATCATCAGAGGGTTTATCCGATGGGAGATATCGGTATCATTTCTGGCCGGTGTAGTTATCACCGCTTTGTTTTTCAATATTTCTGATCCCGCCCGTTACGCGGGACCTGTGTTTCACCTTCTAACCGGTTATACTCTGATCGGAGCGTTTTTTCTGGCCACGGAAGACTCTTCTTCACCGGTTAACTTTATTCCCATGCTGATTTATGGCGCCGGTGCCGGGATAATGACAGTGCTTATAAGAAATATCGGTGCCTACATTGACGGCGTGGTATTTGCTATTTTGCTGATGAACATTGTAAATCCACTTTTGGACAAAATCAGGCCCAAAGCGCTTGGAAAGGTGGTTTAACATGCGTGAATTGATAAAAATGGTTGTCGTCCTTACCGTTTTGGCCGCCTTCTCCGGCGGCTTGCTTGCCGGTCTCCGAAATGGAACGGCTGCTCAGATCGAAAAACAACAGCTTGAATTTGTAAAAGGACCGGCTATCAAGAAAATTCTTGATGGCGCGTCCAATGATCCCATTGCTGACCGGTTTAAAATATTAGATGGCGACATTGAAAGAAGTTTCTTCGTCGGGATATTTGACGGCAAGGCCGATACGGTTGCGTTTGAAAGTCTCGGAAAAGGGTACGGAGGTGATGTCGGCCTGATGGTGGCTGTCAAATTGGACACCGACAAGATTGTCGGTATAGAGGTTACGACCCATAGTGAGACCCCCGGGCTGGGAGCAATGGCAAAGGATGATCCCGCGTTCGTTTCTCAATTTAAAGGCTTTTCCATTACAGAGCCCGTAAAGGTCACGAATGACGATGGCAAGGTGAATGCAATCAGTGGTGCTACGATCACTTCCCGAGCGGTGTGTAAGGCCACCACCGATGCCGGCAATGTGTATCAAAAGCTGAAACCTCAGCTCTCTGAAAAAATAAAGAAATTTAATAAATAGGGAGATCAAAATGGCCAAGACGATCACTCAGGAATTTACCAAAGGACTATGGGCGGAAATACCGCCGTTTCGGCTTGTGCTGGGTCTATGTCCGGTGTTGGGTGTCACCACAACCATGGAGAACGGAATCGGAATGGGTCTGGCCACGACATTTGTCCTGTTATGCTCGAATATTCTGGTTTCGGCGTTGAGGAACATCATTCCGCCAAAAGTGAGAATCGCCTGTTTTATTATCATTATTGCAACATTTGTTATTGTGGTGGAGCTGGTAATGCAGGCATATGCCTATCCGCTGTTTCTCAAATTGGGCCTGTTTATACCGTTGATCGTTGTTAACTGTATTGTTTTGGGACGCGCCGAAGCATTTGCATCCAAAAACGGTCTTTTACCTTCAATTGCCGATGGTCTGGGTATCGGCATTGGCTTCACCCTTTCCCTGGCTGCGCTTGGCGGTGTTCGGGAAGTTCTGGGAACCGGCACTTTCTACGGAGCATCGGTATTCGGAGCTTCATTTCAGCCGTTTACATTCATGATTCAGGCACCGGGTGCGTTTGTCTGTCTGGGGCTGATGCTTTGTATCATGAACCTGTTTGAGTAATAAAGAGGAGAAGATAAATGAGCGATATGGGCTATTTTGCTATAATTATCAGCACTATTTTTGTTAACAACATTCTGCTGGCAAAATTTTTGGGCAACTGCCCTTTTCTTGGCACATCAAAGAAAATGGAAACCGCTGTGGGTATGGCCATGGCCGTGGTTTTTGTGCTGGTCATGGCAGGAGCCATTACATGGGTGATCTACCATCTTTTTTTGGTTCCATTTGATCTGGTATATCTTAGAACCATCGCATTTATCCTGGTCATTGCCTCCCTGGTTCAGTTTGTTGAGTTGTTTTTGAAAAAAAGCATTCCTGCCCTGTATGCCGGACTCGGCATCTTCTTGCCTCTGATTACGACGAACTGTGCGGTATTGGGCGCTTGTGTCATAAACATCGACGAAGAGTTAAGTTTTGTGAAGTCGCTCGTTGCATCGTTTGGGTTTGCCGTGGGTTTTGGTGTTGCACTTATTCTTTTTGCAGGTGTTCGTGAACGCATTACTTTGGCCAGGGTTCCAAAACCGCTCCAGGATACGTCCATCGGACTGGTCACCGCCGGAATAATTGCGCTTGCATTTTTTTCTTTTAAAGGAATGGTGTAAGGATTGATGATTGTCGATTGAAGGTTTTATTGTCGGATCATCTATTAGAAAAAATAGAATTCCATGCATAAATTTTCAATAGTAAATAGTCAATCATCAATACGTAAATAAGGAGGTCATTGTGTTAACAGCTCTTTTGTTTATGTTGGGTCTGGGTGCAGCATGCGGACTCATGCTGAGTGTTGCCTCAAAAGTTTTTTATGTCTATGAAGACCCCCGAATTGCCGAAGTAGAAGGATTTATGGCCGGCGCAAACTGCGGAGGTTGTGGATATACCGGATGCTCCGCCGCGGCCGTTGCCGTAGTGGCCGGTGAAGCGCCTCCCAGCGTCTGTATTGTTGCCGACGCTGAAGCTGCAGCCAATATTGCCGCCGTCATGGGCGTGGATCCGGGTACGGCCGAACCTTTACTTTCTTACAATACCTGTATGGGCGGAGATCGCGCCCCCGATAAATATTATTACATGGGCATCAACAGCTGCCAGGCTCTTGCCACCCTGTATGGAGGCAAACGAGAATGTCCGGTGGGATGTCTGGGGATGGGCGACTGTGTCAGGGCTTGCGCTTTTGATGCCCTTAAAATGGGGCCTCATGGATACCCTGTTGTTGACGAGGTGAAATGCGTGGGATGCGGTGCATGTGAAAGAGTCTGTCCAAAAGATATCATGGAAATCAAAACCATGTCCCAAAAGCTGCTCCATCTCAATCAGTATGACGATCGTATTGCCCCCTGCCAGCAGACCTGCCCTGCTGAAATTGATATCCCCAGATATATTTACCAAATCAAGAACGGAGATTACGAAGGAGCGGTAAACACCATCAGAGAACGAAATCCTTTGCTGTTGTCCTGCGGCCGGGTCTGTCCCCATCCCTGTGAGAATAAGTGCCGCAGAGGCATTGAAGACGAACCGGTTTCCATCAATCAGTTGAAACGTTTTGTTGCAGATTATGAAATGAACTCAGGACGTCGTCTTCCCATATCCGTGGCTCCTTCCACCGGAAAAAAAGTGGCGGTCATCGGTGGCGGCCCGGCCGGATTAAGCTGTGCTTTTTTCTTGCGTCGTCTGGGTCATGATGTGACGATTTTCGACGCCATGCCCAAACTCGGGGGTATGATTCGGTATGGAATTCCCGAATATCGACTTCCAAAAGAGGTCCTGGCTTGGGAAACCGATGGGATTTTAAACATAGGGATTGAACACAAGCCAAACGTAATGCTGGGCCGTGATTTTGACATCGGATCACTGATGGCTGCAGGATATGACTCCGTATTCTTGGGTATCGGCGCCTGGAAAGATTACACCCTGCGTGTTGAAGGTGAAAACCTGGAAGGCTGCTACACCGGAATTAATTTTCTGACCAATTTTGCGTTATGGCAGCAGGAAGACGGTAATGAACACCGTCGGCCCTATGTCGGCAGCAAGTGCGTCGTAATCGGCGGCGGGAACACGGCCATCGACTGTGTCCGGACTCTGATTCGTTTGGGCGCTGAAGAAGTATCTATTGTCTACCGCCGAACCCGCAAAGAAATGCCGGCCAATGAGGTTGAAATCGTCGCTGCCGAACATGAAGGCGTTAAATTTACTTTTCTGGCTGCACCCACCCGCGTGATCGGAGATGAGGAAGGCAAAGTTACCGGACTTGAATATTTGAAGATGGAGCTTGGCGAACCCGATGCCAGCGGCAGACGCCGTCCGGTTCCCATTGAAGGTTCGGAGACCGTCATGGAAATCGATATGCTGATTACCGCCATCGGACAGGGTCCGGATGTATTTTTTAAAGATGAAAGCAAACGTCTTGATGAAGATTTAAATATTACCCGCTGGAATACCATTGACTCTGAAGATCCGGTGGCTCTGCAGTCCAGCATACCATATATTTTTACCGGTGGAGACGCCGCCACCGGTGCCGACTTGGTTGTTTCTGCCATCGGCGCAGGCCGGCGAGCAGCCCGTTCGATTCACTTGTATATTACCGGCGAGGAAATAACGCCGCCGGAAAAAACATTATTTACCAATAATATACCGGTTTCGATCTTTGATTCGGTTGAAGGAATAGAAAAATCTGAAAGAACAAAAATGCCGGAGCTCCCGGTGGAAGATCGGATTAAATCTTTCGTAGAAGCAGATCTTGTTATCAGCGAAGAAGAAGCCCTGTATGAATCGAACCGATGCCTGCAATGTTGCCTGACCTGCTATAACAAGGACGTGGCTTGAGACTTATATAATATCAAAACGCAAACAGAGCGCAAAACCCAATCTTGGTTTTGCGCTTTTTTGTTTAAGGGCTCACTTAAAAAAACACTATATCTTGAATTTCACCAGCACCTCACAATTCCGGTATCCACATGTACAAAATCGGACCCCGGATAATATCCTACCCCGCCGGCGTGCATCTTCATGCAGATATGTCTTAACCGTTTTGTATCAAAGTTCGGAACCCGGATATCGGCTGCCTTTCCTCGCATATGCAGACTATTCTTTGCAACGGCCTTGGTCTTTTTACGAAGCATGGCGTTTGTTTCAGGAGAACGGTACCCGGAAATGATATGAAATTGAACGCCATCACCGATGGTCTTAGAAATGGTGTGGAGAAAATCGATAAGATCTTTATGGATGGGTTTAATTTCTCCTGAATAATGATCACGAAAAATATAATTGATTTTTTTTAAGGCACCGAGGTGATACCGGCCTTGGGTGTAATAGCAGACCTCTAGCCTTTCATCGGTATGTGTATTG
>JASFHC010000036.1:0-13278 GCA_050123435.1 Desulfobacterales bacterium | reverse complement strand
AGTTAAAAAATTTTAGTTATTTCTACCAGGCACAAATTCTGTGGGATGAAGTCATGGCGGAATCCGCCCAGAAATTCCTAGCAGATAATCCCGGACATAACTTGGTGATACTGGCGGGAAATGGTCACCTTAGACATAAACATGGAATTCCTGACCGTTTGTATCGGAGAAACCAGGAACCATTTACGGTTGTTGTGCAGGATGAAGAAATTGAAGACGGAATTGCTGATTATGTCCTTATTACCCAAGAATTAGAAGGAGAAAAATCCCCTCGACTGGGGGTAACGGTCAAAGAAAAAGATAATGGCCTTGAAGTCATACGTATCGGTCATAAAAGTCCTGCCAAGAAAGCAGGATTGCAGGCGGGTGATGTTATTCAAATGATTGCGGATCAGTCAATAGCATCCCTGGCTGACTTAAAACTTGCTCTGTTTTACAGCAACATCGGGACCAAGCTCAAGATTCAAATTGAAAGGGCCGGTGAAAAGCTGGATAAAGAGATTGAACCGTTCCGTCATTCCTTCATAAAAAAACAATCGGGTTTGCATTTTTAAGCCTCTATCCATACGAGATTCCATCACCAAAAACCCAATTACATACAATGTCTTGGGGGTAATAAGAAAAATACTACCATATATCGTAATTCTCCTTGAAAAATCTTTTTGTTTAATATAAAGGATGACTATTGTCCATAAATCTGAAAAAGGAGGAACGTAATGAGAGTTATCGCAAGCGCGAATCAAAAAGGAGGATGCGGTAAGACAACAACAGCCATTAACCTTTCATCTTCGTTATCTTTAAAAGGGAAGAGGGTATTGCTCATTGATTTTGATCCTCAGGCCCACGCCACCATGGGTCTGAACATAACGCCGTCCGATCTTGAGAAAAGCATCTATGATGTTATAACGCCAAAGGAAAATGAATCATTAGAGCTTAAGGATGTTCTAGTGCCGATTAAAGACAATTTTGACCTTGCTCCCTCAAACGTGATTCTCAGTGCAGTGGAACAAGAGCTTTCAGGAATGGAGGGCAGGGAAGACAGGCTTTTGAAGGCGATTCAGGCACTAGAAGAACCATATGACTATATTATAATTGATTGTCCTCCAAGCATTGGGCATCTTTGCTTTAATGCCCTTCGTGCCAGCGAGGAGGTAATTATACCCATTGATATGAGTTTGTTTTCTCTTCGCGGTGTTTCCAAACTCTTAGAGATCATCATACTGCTTAAGGACAACGTTGGCCATGATGTTAAATCTCGTGCGCTGATCACCATGTATGATCGCAGGACACGTTACTCCAGGATTGTTTTAGAGAAGGTTAAAGCGGAATTTGGGAACAATGTCTTTGAGACGGTGATTCGTTACAATATCCGCCTTAGGGAAACGGCGGATTATGGTTTGCCTGTTGGAGATTATGATAAACATGCCATTGGTCATAAGGATTACGAAAACTTGGCAGAGGAGGTTATTCGCTCACAGGCGGCCGGGACGTATCAGGAACCCATGAACGTGGCGCGAGATATCTTACAGAAGACAGAGGAGTATATTGATATGTCCGTGAAATCGCCTGTGATAGAGGAGTCAATCTCTGGGATGGAGGCATTCTCCACTTATTCTCCTCAATCCAATTATTCGAAGATGGTAGAAGCCATTGCCACCGAATCCAAAGATTCTTTTTTAAACGATGAGGACGAATAAAAAGGAAATAAGTAACAACGTAAGTGAAAACGAGGGGAAGAGGGGAGTGCATTTTAAATGGAAAAAAAGAGTCTGGAAAGGGGTTTAAAGGACAGAAGAGGCCTGGAGAACATCTCTAACTTATTTTTATCAACCAGCCATAATGCGAAGGAGAGTTTCCATCAGGCTGAAGATCAATACGAGGTTGAAGAAACGGTAACCGTTTGTAAAAAACTTGCATTTCAAAATGATGAAAATGTTCAGCAAGATATGATAAAAACCCTGTCCAAACATATAGAAGAAGGATATCATATAAAGCGTGTTGAACTACAAAAAAATGAGAATATTTCAAAGCCGAAAACCAGAATGCGTAGAGAGGAAGAGGTGGTTATTTTTATAAAAGACCTTCTATCTACTTGATGGGTTCCTAAAAAGACAACCTCGCATTTTAGATGTCGGCAGCGGACACCCGGAGTGATGCCGACTGCTTTTGATAGAGCGGCTACCCGGCTTTGCCATAAGATAACATATGATCGGTGTTGAGAATCTCCACAAAAGCTTTGGTTCTCAGATTCTCTTTAAGGGCGCTAGCTTCAAGCTCAATCCTAAGGAAAGAATTGGACTTGTCGGCCTCAACGGACACGGAAAAACAACCCTTTTTCGAATCATCATCGGAGAAGAGTCTCCGGACACCGGAACCATTAGCATCCCCAAACATTACCGCATCGGTTACGTTCGACAGAACCTTGAGTTTACTAAAGAAACCATTCTCAAAGAGGTTATGACCGGACTGCCGGCCCAAGAACGTGACCATTACTGGAAAGTCGAAAAAGTTTTAACGGGCCTGGGTTTCAGCAAAGACGACATGCATCGATACCCGTCTGATTTTTCCGGGGGATTCCAGGTCCGACTGAACCTTGCCAAAGTGCTGGTTTCCGAACCGGATCTATTGCTTTTAGACGAACCCACTAACTATCTCGACATAACCTCTATCCGCTGGGTCGAACGCTTTTTGATGAACTGGCCCCGTGAAATGATGCTCATCACCCATAACAGGGGGCTTATGGATAAACTGGTTACCCATACCATGGGAATATACCGCAGAAAGGTGCGTAAAATTCCTGGAAATACCGAGAAATTTTACACCCAGCTTGCCCAGGAAGAAGAGGTTCATGAAAAGACCCGAATTAAAGATGAGCGACGACGCAGAGAAATCGAACAGTTTATTGCGCGTTTCAGGGCCAAGGCCAGGCTTGCCAATTTGGTGCAGTCTCGAATTAAAACTCTGGCCAAAACAGGGAGAAGAGAAAAACTGGAGAAGCTCAAGACCCTTGATTTTGCGTTTAGAAGCAGCCCTTTTCTTGGCAAGCACGTCTTGAGCGCGAGGGATTTATCCTTTTTTTATGACTCCCGCAAGCCGTTAATAAAAAGATTTAGTATTACCATCGGGTCAGGAGATCGGATCTGTGTTGTCGGAAAAAACGGTAAAGGTAAAACCACGTTGCTAAAACTACTGGCCGGTGTACTCAAGCCGCAAAGCGGTGACATCGCCTTACACCCCGATGTCCGGGAAGGTTTTTTTGAACAGACCAATATCCGTAGCCTGATTCATACCCGAACCATTGAAGAGGAAATTCTCTATTCGCATTCAGATGTGGATCGTCAGCAGGCGCGCAATATATGCGGTGCCATGCTGTTTGAGGGGGATAAGGCCTTAAAAAAAATTGGTGTACTCTCTGGCGGTGAAAAAAGCAGGGTGCTGATCGGTAAGCTTCTGGCAACGCCGGTAAACCTGTTGCTGCTGGATGAGCCCACCAACCATCTTGATTTGGAATCGTGTGATGCGCTGCTGGCCGCCATTGACAGTTTTGACGGGACGGTGGTGATGGTAACCCACAACGAAATGTTTTTAAAAACGTTAGCCGAACGTCTGATTGTATTCCATAATGAAGGAGTTTATGTATTCGAAGGAGGTTACCAGCGATTTTTAGAGAAAGGCGGGTGGGAAGATGAAAAAGATGTTTTGATATCCGTTTCCGGGAAGGATAAAAAGGGGAACATCCGAATAAATCCGTCCAAAAAAGAGATAAGACGGAGGCGTTCGGAAGTTATTAGAGAACGTGCAAGAATCCTCAACCCCCTTGAACAGCGTCTCCGCAGGACCGAGACCCATATTGAAAAACATGAAAAAACGCTTGCCGAACTTCATGCCGCTATGCAAAACGCCACACAGGTCGGTGACGGTAACAGAATAACGGAACTCTCAAAGTCGATTCATCGTTGTCAAGGGGACATCGAAAAACTTTATGATGAACTTGTAAAATTTTCCAGTGTTTTTGAGGAGCAGCAGGCTGTTTTTAAAGAAAAATTAGAAAGATTAGAATCCCAAGCATCAGAACCTCTTATGGTCTCGTAAGAAATCCCATTCCCATGAATGACGTGTTTATAACTGGTCGTCGGAAACGGCCGGTTGTGTAGAGTTTCGTGGTAAATCAAGGACAAACTTTTGTTCGTTGACCGTTGCTCCCCACTGCGTTCCTTCACGTTGCTCTATGAGTCGGAAACCAAACTTTTCATAAAGATGACGTGCTGCATGAAGACCGTCGAATGTCCAGAGATAGACACGGTGATAGTTACTCATCTTGCAGAAATCTAAGGCCTGCTCCATGAGTGTATTGCCCACTCCGTGCCCTCGCAGCTTTGATGAGACGATAAACCATCGAAGATGCGCTCCTTGGCTTTGAGCGTTGATCCCGTCGATGGCGATAGAGCCTTCAACACGATTTTTTATCATCGCGTTCCAAAAACCGTCACGCTTTTCGTCGTATCGACCGAGGAAATTTGAAAGCTCAGTTGCCACCTTGGCTTCAAAGAAGAGCCCAAATCTCCAACGATCATGGTAATAGTTGGCATGAATTTCAGCAACTCGACCGATGCAGCCGGGTATATAATTTCTCGTTATTTTAACATCCGACATACAAAGAGCCTCCCACGTATTCCCTGTTAATGTTTCTGAGCCATAGCGCTGAATTCAGCGGCAGCTAAAACGAAAACTCCCGTGGCGCAACCCAGCACAAGCATGATGAAAAAATTACCGAGAATATACTCGGTTCGTTTGATTGTCATATTCTTTTCCTACCAATAATAGGGATAATAATGGCGATACGGATACCAATAGAAGGGGTATGGATAAAACCAGGGTTCATAGTAAGGAGAGGGAGGGAACTCTTGATCTTTCGGCCAAAGGTATATTTCACGGCTTTGGATCTTGACATACGGATGAGAAAATTCATCAACTTTTTCAAACACGGAGCCAACTACTGTTCCCGCCACGGTAATTTTACGGTCCTTGCTGTAAATTTCAGGGTCCAAAAACCCTTTTTGCGAAATTATAAATCTCCCTTCCGAATAATCACTTGATTTGGGCTCGTCTCTAACTCCCAGCGGTGCTTGCAACACTCTTATGATGGTTTGATCCGTCAGATTATTGGTTTCCAGGATGTACCCTCCGAGGATTATGGATTTTCCCAGATAGTTATCCGGTTTCTGAACAAGTATTTTAAAATCAATCGGCGGTATTGATTCCGTCTTAATTTGATGAGAAATAACCGAACAGGAACCGTTAAAAACCGTAATCAGCATTGCTAATGCTGCAGCTCTCAGCATAATCATATTGACCCGAATCCATAATTTATTGAGATGGCGTTTTAAGTTAAACGGCAAGACAGGATGACCAAAAGCGTATAGATAAAAAAAGTATAATATAAATAAAAAAATGAAATCAATAAAAAAGCCCGGAAAGACGTGTCGGGATGCACAGCTTTCCGGGTACACCGTATTCCATGACAGTAATTTAATCAGCCACTTTTTTCGATAAATCCAATCAGCGTATTCTTAAATTTTATGACATTATGTTTATCTTTAACACCAAACGAATCGTTTTCAACATAACGAGCAAAAAATTCATGCGGTGTTTTGCCGGGCACAATGTAGAGCGTTAATGAAACGGTTGTCTCGCACCCGGGGATTTGGGGTGCAATAGTAATACGGTCGGTTTTTCCGAGCCAAACAATAGCCGCAAGCATTTCAAGCTGTTTCATTAATCCATCCCGCCATGTTTCTAACTCTTCAACCTCGTTGTCAACCAGGGGTATGGCGTCTAAAACATCCACAAGTTCCGCCTCAGGCGTACTGTCGGTCAGGAATTCAAAAACAGACCTGCTGGTGGTGACATAAAGTCCGGAGCCTTGCTGGTCCTGTTTCATAATACGGGCCCAGGCGTTTATCCGCTCTTTTGGCATGTAATGACCCGGATCATAGACTTCTAATGTTTTTTCAAGAACAATTTCTTCATCATTGGCATGATTTTCGCCCTTAAGATCCTTCATAAAATCCTGTTCCATTGCTTCTATGGTTCGAAGATCTTGTGTTAATGTAAGGTGTTGTATGTCATATTCCTGGGCAAGATGAAGAAACAATGCGGCATTAAGCAGAAGGTCGGGTTTTTTTGGGGACCGGTTTTGACGCTCCCCTTTAGCTTTAATATCAGCCATTATTTGACCTGTCGAAGTTTCATCAAAAAACGGAATCTTATCGGCTCTGGCTTTTAAAAAAGCCATTTCGCTCCCTTGGTGGGAATTTGCCCAAGAGCGATATTGTTTTAGAATGGCATCGAGTTTGTCTCTGTCATATTTTACGGGTATCCGAATATCGAGGATGCTGTTTTTACCCCATTGTTGCATCTCATCCGATATTTTTATGCTTGAAATTTGATACACTGCGGTCTGACTGAAACATGCTGAAAGTGTTTGGCAAACAGGTTTTGTAATAAATGTAAATGGAAAATAAACAGGTTTCATAATTCCTCTTTCAGTGTTGTGATAAAACTTTTTTCTTCTCGCTGTTAAGTATGGGCTTGTCTTTTATGGTAATCCCCATGGCTTTTAACTGATCCCGAATTTTATCGGCAAGATCCCAGTTTTTCTCCAGCCTGGCGTTATCTCTTTGTTTGATCAGGTGCTCAATCTCAGGGTCATGAATTTCATCTTGAAAATCGAATATCTTTAATACCGAATCTATATTACGAAAGGCATCCACAATTTTTAACGCGGTTTCCGAATCTATCCTGTTTTCCAGGGTCAGGATGTTAACTTTTTTTACGATTTTAAATATCGAGGCCATAGCGGCCGATATATTCAGGTCATCATCCATGGCACTGACAAAACCGTGCTTTACATCGTACAAAAGCTGGTCCAGCTCAGGATAAGAAGAAGCGCCTGATTTTACGTGAACCAGGGAATAGATACAGGCATCCAGCCTTTTTAGGGAACGTTTGGCATCTTCTAGCCTTTTCTTTGAAAAAACAACGGGCTTTCTGTAATGCACGGAAAGGAGCCAGTACCTGATTTCCCTGCCGGAATATCCCATGTCTGCCAGATTCGACAGGGTAGTTAGTTCTTCACCCTGTTCGTCTATCTTTTTACCATCCACCAAGACCCGGTCACAGTGCACCCAGTACCTGGCAAGCGGTTTTCCGGTTAGGGCGCCGGCAATTGCGATTTCATTTTCGTGATGGGGAAAAACCAGCTCGCGGCCACTGGTATGAATATCATAGCTTTCCCCGAGATATTTCATTGCCATGGCAACACACTGAATGTGCCATGAAGGACGGACATTGCCCCAGTCGGTTTTAGTGAATATTCCTCTTTTCAGTTCAGAAAGTCTGGATCTTTTAAACAGCGTAAAGTCTCTGGGATTATCCTTTTCATACTCATCGAGATCTACGGTGGCGCCCAGTTTTATCTTGTTGATATCGATACCGGACAGACTGCCATAATCGGAAAAGCGGGAGATATCGAAGTACAAAGATCTCAGTTTTTCATATGCATATCCTTTTTTCACCAGTTTTTCAGCCAACGCAACCATATCATCCACGTGTTCGCTTGTTTTAGGGTATTTAGAGGCGGGTTCAATTTCAAGGAAATTCAAATCCTTTTTAAAGGAATCGATATGTTTTGAAGTAAATTCAGATAATTCCAAACCCGCTTTTTCTGATCCGTTTATGGTCTTGTCGTCCAGATCTGTTATATTCATGATGTGTGTGACATCATAGCCCCTGTATACCAGATAACGGTACAAAAGATCTGAAAAAACAAAACGCCTGCATTCTCCCACATGCATTCTTGTGTATGCCGTGGGCCCGCATGAATAAAGGGAAACCTTGCCGGGCAAAAGAGGTTCAAAGGATTCCTTGATCCGGCCCAGTGTGTTGAACAGTTTCAGCCCTATTTTTTCCCTTACCGTAAAAAGCGGTGTGCTCAAGTATCGTTCACCACCGTCCGGGAATATCACAACGATCGTGCCTTCAGCCATTTTTTCAGCCTGGTTTTGAGCAACGACCATGGCTGCTCCGCTGCTCATACCCACAAACAGGCCTTCTTGTTTTGCAAGCTGCCTCGTCATTTCAAAAGCGTCTTCGTCATCGATATTCACAATTTCATCAAGTCGTTTTTTGTCAAAAATCTCAGGACGATAAGCCTCTTTCATATTTTTTAGACCTTGAATTTTATGGCCGAGATAAGGCTCAACACCGATGATCCGTATATCGGGGTTATATTCTTTCAGCCGTCTTGAAAGCCCCATAAGAGTTCCACTTGTACCCAGCGTAGCAACAACCGTGGAGACCGTTCCGCCGGTCTGTTGCCAGATCTCAACAGCTGTTCCAAAATAGTGGGCCTGCCAGTTTGCGGGGTTATTGAATTGATCCGCCATAAAATACATTTCGGGATTTTCCCTGGCCAACCGGTAGACTTCCTCGATGGCGCCGTCTGTTCCCAGATGTCCGGGGGTCAGTAAAATTTCCGCACCACGGGCCTTTAAAATCTTTTGACGCTCAACGCTGGCACGCTCGGACATGGTTAATAGAAGCTTATATCCTTTTACCGAACATACCAAAGCCAATCCGATGCCCGTATTTCCACTTGTGGCCTCTATCACTGTTTTATCAGGGGTGAGTTCGCCGGATTTCTCACCGTTTTCAATCATAAAAAGAGCGGCTCTGTCCTTGATGGAACCGCCCGGGTTAAAATACTCAAGCTTTACCAGGATTTTTACCCTCGGATTTGGATTAAGATTCTTTATTTCAATAAGAGGAGTATTGCCGATATTGTCAAGAATTGAGTGGGTCATTAGCACTGTCTTCCTTAATTTGTCACTTTAGGGTAACGCTTGGCTATGTATTTGGATTTATCTCCCTATCTAAAATTTTTATGATTTCATTGCGAACCTGATTCTCATCCTTAGATGCATCGATGACCCTAAACCGATCCGGCTCAAGGCGTGCAAGCTCCAGATACCCGGAGCGTACTTTGTTGTGGAATGAAAGTTGTTCTTCTTCAAATCGGGTTTCAACATTTTCCCTATCGCCTTTTTCTATCTGTTTCCAGGCTCGTGAAAGTCCCTTTTCAGGGGGAAGATCAAGAAGAATCGTAATATCGGGTTTTAAGTTTTCAAACAGCAATTTATGGAGTTTGTCTATTAGCCCGATATCCAACCCCCTTGCAAAACCCTGATATACTAATGTGGCGTCATAAAAACGGTCACATAGAACAATTTTGCCTGCCGATAAAAATGGATATAAAAATTCCCTGATGTGCTGGGCCCGATCGGCCGTATATAAAAGAAGTTCCGTCAAAGGATCCATATCCTTACTTACGGGATCTAAAAGAATTGCCCGTATCTTTTCTCCGATTCGGGTTCCTCCCGGCTCCCTCGTAATGACACAGCTTTGCCTGTTGTTTTTAAGAAACTTAACCATATGATGTATCTGAGTCGTCTTCCCCGAGCCCTCTATTCCTTCAAATGAGATAAACATAACACCTCAAAAATTAAACACGTTACCTATTGATTCTTTTTTCCCTTATAAAAATGCCGTTCAAGCAGTCTATGATAAGAGGTCCAACGCTCATTGGGATCCTCCTTAGCCATAAAATTACGGATGCTATTTACCTTTGAGTCTATTTCATCAATATAATTTAGTATCACCGCTTCAATGGTTTTGGGCGGTTCGGGAGAGCCGAATTCCCGGGCGCCGTGATGGCTTACAATCATATGCTTTAGCGAAAGTATCTTTTCTTCCGGGAAATCTTTAATTTCCGATAGCTTTTCATCGATCATTTCGATCCCTATCACAATATGGTTTAGTAGCCGACCCTGGTCGGTATAATCTATCCTGAAGTGGTATTCGAACTCTTTTGTTTTGCCGATATCATGTAACAGTGCGCCTGAAATAAGAAGGTCTCTGTCGATTCCGCCGTAGTGTCCGGCGACCTTTTCAGCCAGACTCACCATTGACAGGGTGTGTTCCAGAAGACCGCCAATATAGGCATGGTGCATTTTTTTAGCTGCCGGTGCGGTTTTAAATTCGCGAACAAACTCCTTATCGTTCCAAAATGCTTGAATAAGCTGTTTTAAATAAGCGGGTTTAACGGAAGCGGTTATCTTCACAAGCCGTTCAAACATGCTCTCGATGTTTCGAGGTGTCATGGGCAAAAAATCAGCAGGATCTATTTCATGTGCGGGAAATGGTACCATATTTTTGATAACCAGCTGCAAAGCCTCTTTATATTCATTAACATTTCCCTTTATATTTACAAAATCACCGGAAGTTACACCGGCTGTTATTTGATCCACATTATCCCATACCACACCCTTTATTGTTCCTGATTTATCAGATAACGTCACATTTAAAAAATTATTCCCATCTTTTTTCTGAGCCAGAATTTTTTCGGATAATACAAAAATATCATCAATAAAATCCCCAGCCTTGATATCAGCGATAAAATATTTTTTCATGCCGTAACCCTTGAAGTTACTGATGAGAGGTTTAAGTGATATTCCAGTAAGTTCTCAAAAAATTCTGGTGTATGAATTGATCATATTGACTCGACAACATAATTTATTGAGAGATTACATATTCCAGCGCTTAAGTTCATCGATCATATTATAATCCGTCATATCGCATTTAATCGGTGTTATGGAAATAAAATTATCGTCAAGTGCGGCACCGTCAATTTCAGGGTCTTTAAAGGCGGTATTGGAATCGTGTCCATGCCAATAATAGGTGCGGTTGCGAGGATCGACCCTTTTTTCAAGGTATTCGGAATAAAGGGCGGTTCCCTGCTTGCTTATCCGAACTCCTTCTATTTTATCAGCGGGTATATCGGGGATATTTACGTTGAGGAATGTCCCGAAGGGGAGGCCTTTTTTATAAATATTTTCTGCCAGCGTCGCAGTAAAATGAGCGGCGTGGTTATAGTCGGCAGCCTGACGGCCTTGTATGGAAACAGCAACTGCCGGTACGTTGTATAATGCAGCCTCTTTAGCCGCAGCAACGGTTCCGGAATAGTTGATGTTAACCCCCACATTTGCACCGGGATTAATTCCTGAAATCACCATATCCGGTTTGGTGTCGAGGATCTCCATAAGGCCTATCTTGACACAGTCCGCCGGTGTCCCGTTCACCGCATATCCCATGAAGCCGTTATTGATATTAACTATATTTGTACGAAGGGGTTGATACAGGGTAATACCATGTCCTACAGCACTGCGCTCGCGATCAGGAGCAACGACAATGACACGATGTCGGCGCACAAACTTTTCATAAAGCGCCCAGAGACCTTCTGCGTAAATGCCGTCATCGTTTGTTAATAAAATATTCATTTTAAGTTATTATTTGGCAACTACCGCTTGATTTTTTAACCGAAATATCATTTATACTTGATATTTTTTTCTTATTCAAGATGTTATTGATATTGACCCGAAGCCATCCTGATTTTTCATCTCAGGCGGGTTCATTTTTCGGAGTTTTTTATTACATGAGTCTCTTGCACCCCCTCCGTCTCTTGTCTCAAGGCTGCTCAGATGGTTGCGGCAATGTTTTTTACTTCTCCCAATGCAAAACGTTTTTCTTAGCTTTTGCCGATAACCCCAAAAATAAATACAAAATTTTTAAATTATGTCGGATACACAAAACGATTGCCTCCTTCGCGCTTGCCTTTTTTATCCTGATTGTAACTTTTGGTGATGTTTCGGCAGAGGGGAAATTCCCACTACTTAAGGATGATCCCAAGGCGCCGTGGCATATTGTTGCAGACGAAATTCATTATGACGATAGTATAAATCAATATATTGCCAAAGGTAATGTAACCATAACCAAACAAGACAGAAATTTGAGCGCTGATTATGTGCGTTTTGACCAAAAAAACATGAAAGCTTTTGCAGACGGCCATGTCATCATGACCGCAGGACAAGATATACTGACCGGAAGCCGCATGGAACTGGATTTGAATGCTGAAACGGGAACGGTATATAATGGAACGATATTCCTCCAAGAAAACCATTTTTATATCAAAGGAGACACACTTAAAAAGGTCGGGAAGGACTCATATACTGCGGATAAAGCCAGTGTCACAAGCTGTGACGGTGATCGACCGGCATGGAAAATTACCGGTAGAAATTTAAAAATTACAATAGAAGGGTACGGCTTTGTGAAGCATTCAGCGCTTTGGGTACGAAACGTTCCGGTACTGTATACCCCCTTTCTTTTTTTTCCGGCAAAGTTAAAACGCCAGTCGGGTTTATTGGCACCCCAATTTGGTTATTCAGATCGCAAAGGCACACACTATATTCAGCCATTTTACTGGGCCATAAACCGAAGCTCAGATGCAACCTTCTATGTGGACTATATGGCACGTCGTGGGGAAAAATTAGGGTTGGAATACCGTTATGTTCTGGACGAAAGTTCAAAGGGGACCCTAATGTATGATTTTTTGAATGACAGAAAGGTAGATGACGGCTCTTTGGATTCAAGCGAAAAATGGGGGTATGAAGATGACGATGTGCTTCGGCCCAATTCCAACCGCTACTGGTTCAGGATGAAACATGATCAGGTGCTGCCCTTTGATTTTTCCGCAAGGCTTGACATAGATATTGTTAGCGATCAGGATTACCTTCATGAATTCAAAGATGGATTAACCGGTTTTAATGAAACCGATGCTTATTTTCTCAAAACCTTTGGCAGAGACCTGGATGATTATGATGACCCGGTAAGAACCAACAGCCTCAATTTAAACAGGATTTGGCCTGCATACAGCCTCAACGCCGAGCTTCTCTGGTATGATAATGTCATAAGCCGGCGCTGGGAGGAAACGGACACAACGTTACAGAGACTGCCGTTTATAGAGTTCGACGGATCAAAACAAAGGATTTTAACTTCTTCTTTTTATTTTGATTTCGATTCCGAGTACACATATTTTTACAGGAAAGACGGTGCAACGGGCCATCGAATGGATGCGCATCCCAGGGTTTATCTTCCCTATCGGTATAAAAATTATTTCACCATTGAGCCTTCCGTAGGAGTTCGGGAGACAGTCTGGCATCTTGATAAAGACGAATACAGCCCTTCTGACAAAAAAACACATAACAGACAAATATATGACACAAAATTAGATCTTTTTTCTGAAGTTTATCAGGTGTTTAATGTAAAAGGCAAAAACATCGAGAAAATCAGGCATACCATAAGACCACAGATCATTTGGGATTA
>JASFHC010000035.1:0-13527 GCA_050123435.1 Desulfobacterales bacterium | reverse complement strand
ATAGTAATTCAAAAACAAAACAGGTTTTAGAACAGTTGGTTGATATTTCAAAACCATTCGGTTTTAACACGTCAGGTTTTGTTGCTATGATCGCCTTGAATACCGATACAGATAGCTACGAACGCGAGGCTGAAAAAGTTTCGTTGATGACCATGCATGCCGCCAAAGGCCTTGAATTCCCCGTAGTTTTCGTTGTTGGGTGCGAAAAAGGGTATCTTCCGTTTCAGCGGTCGGGTGTCGAGACCACGGATGTCGACGAAGAAAGAAGGCTTTTTTATGTTTCAATGACCCGTGCCCAGGAGCAATTATACTTAACCTTTGCCAAAAAAAGAAAAATTTATGGAAAAACCAAAGTTCGCACGATGTCACCATTTGTTGAGGAAATCGAAAACCGTCTAAAAATGCAAGAGAAATCTATTTCAGGTAAGAAAAGAAAAAATGGTCCAACACAACTCAAGCTTTTTTAGTTTAAAATATTCGTTCGAGATAAATTTCTAGAGCGTTTAGTTTTCTAAGCATGAAAAAGACGAAAATCAGAAAAAAAGAAGGGGATAACTAAAAAGGACGTGGCGATAATTTTACCTTTTATTATCAAGAGTATGTTTTTCTATAATTAACAAACCGATCAAAAAATGACCTTTAAATGATCCATGTTCTTTTTTGGTGATATGTATGACCTTGGTTTTTAAGAATTCGGCAGAACCCGACGCTTCAGGCGGATAATATTTCATTTCTAATATATCGTTTACCGTTAAATGTTCCAGTACTGCAGAATTTGCATTTACCAGAATGCCCAAGCTTTTTGATGAAAGATCTCTTAATTTAAAATGATAAAGATTGCCGGTCTCTTTTAACTTAAACTCTACGCTGTAATATCTCTTCAGTACCTTCCTTAATTCAGATCTTCTTTCTTCGCGGGTGCTTGTGCTGGTATTTTCTTGCATGAGAGCGCTTTTTTTTGCTAAAAAGGGAAATGGTTGGAGACACAGGACGAAAAATCGTATGCTGTAACCAAAAGCAAATCATAATAAAAAGTTGCCGTTATGCCTACACGTTATACAAAATTAGACGAGGGTTCAAGCTTTTTTTGAAGAAACGTCAGGGAATTAAAAAAAGAAATTTACTCTTGATTTAAAATGATAAAGGAATATGTTTCTCCGGAATTTGAAATGATGGAGCAAAGGAGAGTTTTGGAAAAGTGGACAAGGATAATATCTTTAACGGGCACATAAGCGAAAGGAAAGAAATCCATAAAAAAGACAAGGTCCGCTTTGATTGCCATCCGGAGGTTGCGTGTTTTACCCGATGCTGCAAGGATGCCGACATGTATCTTTATCCCTATGATATCATCCGCATGAAGAACCGACTCGATATTTCTTCGGAGCGATTTCTTGAAAAATACAGTATTCAAGCATTTAGAGACAACCCATATTTTCCAAGTCTTATGCTAAAGATGTCGGACGATGAAGAAAAATCGTGCCCCTTCCTGTGTTCTGAAGGATGTACCATATACGAAGACCGCCCCTTTTCCTGCCGGTCGTATCCGCTGGAACGCGCCGTGGCAAGAAACGGCAATGAAAACGGACGTAAGGTTTTATACTTCATTATGCACCACAGCTACTGTCTCGGGCATAAAGAATCTCGCGAATGGACGGTAACGGAATGGATTGAAAGTCAGGAGATGGATTTATATAACGCAATGAATGATTTGTGGGTCGACATCGATTCCATATTCAGAGCAAATCCATGGGGACATCAGGGGATTGACAGCCCTGCCTTGAAAATGGCGTTCATGGCTTGTTTTAATATAGATATGTTTAAGAAATTCATCTTCGAGAGCAGTTTTTTATCGCGCTTTGTTTTGTCCGGGGAAAGTATTGAAAACTTGAAGAGGTCAGATGTTGAGCTGATGAAATTTGGTTTTGACTGGACAAAATTTTTTCTTACCGGATCCGGACCGCTCGTTTTGGCTCGACCCGAAACAGCCTCGAGTTAAGATATAATTCCATTTTTCAAGGGGATATGCTTCCGAGTCAGCCGATGAGAATGCCCGCAACCGCTCCGGTCATACAGGTAGCCAGGGTGCCGGCTATGATGGAACGGAACCCCAACAAAACAATTTCATCGCGTCTTTCGGGCGCCATTGTTCCCATTCCGCCGATCATAATTCCCAAGCTTCCGGGATTGGCAAAACCGCACATGGCATATGTCATAATCACCAGGCTTTTAGGGCTCAAAGCGCCTTGTGCCAGACGACTCATATCAAGGTAGGCCAAAAATTCGTTAAGGATGGTTTTGGTTCCCATAAGTGCGCCGGCTACGGGAGCCTCTTCCCAAGGGACACCCATAAGCCAGACAACCGGAGCCATCACCAGTCCGAGAAGTCTCTGCAGCGTAACCGGTTGATCGCCAAATTCCGGCAACAGAGACAGGATAATATTAATAAGGTGGACCAAAGCCACCAGCACAATCAGCATGGCGATGATATTAATCAGGAGCTGGATGCCCTGCATGGTTCCTTTGGTGATGGCGTCCATGGCACTCAACGACACTTCCGGAGACGTTAACTCTCCGGAGGTCAGCCGGCCGGTTTCAGGCACCATGATCTTGGAAATCATAACAGCCGCCGGCACGCTGATGATAGACGCCGTCAGAATATGTCCCATAATATCCGGAATAATCTTTCCCAAAATGCTGGCATAAAGCACCATGACTGTACCTGCTATTGTGGCCATTCCCGAAGTCATCAGTGTGAAAATCTCACTTCGGGTCATATCATTCAGATACGGACGTACGAAAAGCGGGGATTCGACCATACCAATGAATATATTGGTCGAGACACCCAATCCCTCGGCACCTCCCAATCCCATGGTCTTTTGTAATGCGCGGGCAAAGGCATTTACTACCATGGGAAGGATTTTCCAGTAAAACAGAAGCGCCGACAGGGCGCTGATGAGAAGAATGAGAGGAAGAGCCCTGAAGGCCAAAATAAAACTGGCTGACGGATATTTTTCGGTAAATGGAAGCTTTCCGCCGCCAAGGTAACCGAACACCAAGGAGGTTCCTGCGGTTGTGGATTCTTCCAGGGACAGAACAAGTCGGTTCAAAGAGATAAAAAAATTCCTAAAAACCGGCAGTTTTAGCAGTATTAATCCCACAGCAAATTGGATTAAGATTCCGGCGATGATAATTTTAAAACTAACCTTTGTGCGGTTTTCACTGATCAGCCAGGCAATTCCCACGAATACGACCAGCCCCGCTATACTTTGGGCGATCATAGGTTTCCCCTTTTTTACTCACCAGGTTTCTTGATTACAACAGGGGTATAATTCGCTCTATGTGCTCCTTGATTATAGAAAATATCTTTTGGTATTTTTTGTAGGAACCGCCCATAGGATCTTCGATGGAGCTTTTTCTGGTTTCTTTGTCGGGCCAGGCGCCGAGGAGAGCAACCCTGTCTCGACGCCACGGAAAGAAAACCTCAACGAATTTCTTATGGACCGGTTCCATACATAGAATCAGGTCCGCCTTGAGCAACTCTTCCCCCACAAGAGATCGGGCTCTGTGGGATGAAATGTCAAAACCGTTTTTTCTACAAACCGTCTGGGCATATTCGGTAGCAGGAGAAGCAGTTACTCCGTGAATACCCATGGATGAAACAATTAGATCATCACGTTCCATTCCATGCCATTTATATCGCAAAAAACCTTCCGCCATGGGACTGCGGCAAATATTTCCCGTACACACAAAAACAATATTCAACATTTCACTTCCATTCAAGATGTTATAACAAACAAGACGACCTAGCCCAAAGCTCTTTCCAGAATATCCGTTGTGGACAGATAGATAGCCGGGTCCTTGCTTGCTCTGGGTCCCGCAACATTTAGAACTTTAATATCATGTTCTGCAATCCAGGATCTTATTCGTCTTGCGCCTTTTGAAGACAGGGTTTTGTTCAAATCTATATGAAGCAAGGGCCGGTCATGACGAAGCGCCATGTCTCGAGTATAATCTGATCCTCCGGTGAGGTTACCATGTGAAATTATCAGGGTGCCGTCGGAGTCTATCACGTTTTGTTCCGTCCGTTTGTTATAGTTGTGCGTATCCATTTCTTTGAGCCGATATTTGTTATCCAGCATCCCGTTTTCCGTTAAACGGCCTTTCGGTATCCATCCGCCATGTGAAATCCCCAGATTTATGGCGACATCCAGTGCGGCACGGTCAGCGCCGCTCTGACCGCCGGAAATTATTTTGGTTACCATGATCGTCTCTCTATCAGGAAAAATTTACACTGCGATTTTAATAGGTTCAATATAGGCTAACCGCTGACAGGTGTCAATGGGAAGGGCCAGAAGCTTTTTTAAATCGGCCCACCTCGATTGCGATCTTTAAGACAATGATAAAAATCTTTAATGATCAGTACAACAAGGTTTTGGCAGTGTGGGGTTAAAAAACAGCAAATTGGAATTTCATTGATACAATGGAAAAAAGCGTATAGATTATACGTTGACTAAATATTTGTGTCTTAATATGGTTAACGCATACCCGTACAATTTATTTATCATCAAAGAGTTAACCGTTGCAATCAAAATTATTTTGACACAAACAGCAAAATTTTAGGACCAAGGGATTCACATGTTGCGTTCAAAACTTCCTGGTGTTGGCATTACCATTTTTACGGAAATGTCCAATCTGTCCAATGATCATGAGGCCATAAATCTTTCACAGGGATTTCCGGATTTTGATGTTCATCCCGATCTTTTGGATTTGGTGAATAAATATATGCGCTCCGGACATAATCAGTATGCACCGATGCAGGGCGTGCCGATGCTTCGTGAAAGGATTGCTGAAAAAGTAAGGGAACTATATAACGCAAGCTACGATCCCGGATCTGAAATCACCGTGACATCCGGTGCTACCGAGGCGTTATTCGCGGCAGTTGCTGCGGTTGTCCATACAGGTGATGAAGTAATTGTTCTCGAACCGGCATTCGATTCATATGTACCGGCGATTAAATTAAGCGGGGGGGTTCCGGTATATGTCAAATTTAAGTTTCCAGAGTATCGTATAGACTGGGATGACGTCAAACACGCTGTGACCTCAAATACCAGGCTTATTATCTTAAATTCGCCCCATAACCCCACTGGAGCCGTATGGTCGCATGAAGATATAACCGCATTAAAACAAATTGTTATGAATACGGACGTGTTGATTTTAAGTGATGAAGTTTACGAACATATTATTTTTGACGGACTCCGGCATGAAAGCATATCCTGCCACCCTGAGCTGGTTTCACGAAGCTTTGTCATCAGTTCCTTTGGAAAAACCTATCACACGACCGGATGGAAGATCGGATATTGTTTGGCTCCGGTGGTTCTATCCAAAGAGTTTCAAAAAGTACATCAGTTTCTGACATTTGCATCCAATACGCCGATCCAGTTTGCCTACGCCGAATTTATGCAGAACCGAGAGGTTTATTTGAATCTTTCAAATTTCTACCAACGAAAGAGAGATAGATTTTTAACACTCATTGAAAAATCTCGTTTCAAGCCCATACCCTGTCACGGCACGTATTTTCAGTTGCTTGATTATTCAGAAATTTCTGATGAATCCGATGTGGAATTTTCAAAGCGACTTATCCTGGAACACGGTGTGGCTTCAATTCCACCTTCGGTGTTTTATCATCAAAAAGACGATCATAATGTTTTGAGATTCTGCTTTGCAAAAAAGGATGAAACCTTGGATATCGCCGCGAAGAAATTATGCCAGATTTAAAAACCACTATTATACAGACCGAACTGGTTTGGGAAGAGATCGAGTCCAATCTTGCCGCATTTGATGATAAGATTAATGCGATCGAAGATGATACGCATCTTATCGTATTGCCGGAAATGTTTACAACCGGTTTCAGCATGAAACCCGCCGATTTTGCTCAAGACATGAACGGGCCTTCCGTAAAATGGCTGAGAGAGAAATCACGGCAAAAGAATGCCGACATCGTCGGAAGTATCATCGTCATCGATAATGGCAAGTATTTCAACCGGTTGATCTGGGCAAAACCCCAAGGAGAGATCTTTACTTACGATAAACGGCACCTCTTTCGTTTGGCTGGTGAAGAAAAAGTATACAATGCCGGCCGTCAAAATATTACGGTTGAACTGCGAGGCTGGAAGATCAGACCTTTTATCTGTTATGATTTACGTTTTCCGGTCTGGACGCGAAATATCGAAAACTGGTATGATGCGGCTATATTTATCGCAAACTGGCCTGAAAGACGCTCAGGTCACTGGAAGCTTCTGCTTCAGGCTCGAGCCGTTGAGAACCAGTGTTATGTTATAGGGGTTAATCGTGTGGGAATCGACGGAAACGGTCACCGTTACAGTGGTGATTCTTCGATAATCGACCCTCTTGGTAACATTATATTCCATAACAAGAACGCAACAATCACCTATACGGTGGATCTGCCCTATGAGACCCTGAAAAATGCCAGGAAATCCTTTCCTGTCTGGAAGGACGCGGATACGGATTTGATTCGTTTTAAATAAATTTAATCCGGTAGCTTTCGGATGGCAAAGGTGTGTTGCCGATCTATAGCCACACCGAATGAACCTCATTAACGGTTTCTTTTACGGACAGAATCGCGTTCGCAAGTCGGAAATACATCAGGGCAACACCGATATTTTGAGCAACGACTTCAAGATGCTCTACATCCCGTTCCGAAATATCCCAAACATCTGAACTATAAAGGCGCAAGGCACCGACTATTTTACCGTGTAAGGTGATAGGGAGAGAGATAATCGCTCTTATCTCCTCTTGTTTGGCATTCTCAGGATATTGCAGGCGGTCACTTGATGTAACGTCGCTAATGATAACGGGTTCCCGGTTTGACGCGAGTTTGATGCTTTTATCCACCAGGACGGGTCCTTTGTTAACATAATTGATGCTCAGTCCGGAACTGGCAAGAATTTCAAGTTCCTCTAATTCCGGATTTAATACGAATATGGTTACCCCCTTAATTCCAAGAGCTCCGACCAAAACCTGGGTCAACTGGTTGGCCATTGCATCCGCAGTTTCAGATTTTGTAATAACTTCGACAACAAGTTGAAATATATCCAAATCTATTTTGCTTTGAACAGCCATGGGATTCCTCCTCCTCGTCTGATACTATTCCTGGGTTTTCGTAACATGTTCTTGTTTTTTATCATTATTAAACATGTCATGTTACAACATAAACATCTACCTTTTTCAGGCTTTTCATGACTTTATTGGAAATGCTTCCGGTAAAGAACCTGGTAATCTTGCCGGGGTTACGATTTAAAACAACCACATCAAACCCCTTGTCTAAAACAAGATTAACAATATCCTGAGCAACATCTTTGTTCAGAGCCTTGAAAATATAATGGATCCGATTGCTTGAAAAACCGTTTTGAATCAGCTTTTCTCTAGCTTGTTTAATTCCTGTTTCATGCTCATAAATTTTTTGTTGCAGGTAAGCCAGGTTACTCGATATTTTTTCCATGATCAGACTGTTGCGCAATTCGATCTTTGGCACAGGGGTATATCCGTTAAATAGTGTCACCTCAACCCCTTTGTCATCTGCAAACCTACGGGTGACGAAATCTAAAGCCTTCTCATCATAATTGGTAAAATTGTAAGGAACTAAAACTTTTTTCTTATCCATTTTACCCTCCTTTCTCCCAATTTTGGATCGAAGTGTTTATGGATACAAGTTTAGGGATGGCATATAGATTAAAAATGTCGTTTTAATAAATTTCAGGACATTATAGACGCTATAACCCCATAGACAGAAAGGTGCTGTAAGGTAAATCGTGGATTAACAACAAGAGAAGCAGGCGGAAATCTATCAGCTAGAAGAACAAATTCACATCATAGGATATTTTTTTATCATACTACGAAATAATTGTCAAAAAAGACCGCCTTTATTATTCTCAGTAGGTGGGTTAACTGAAACCGTTGGGTTTTGGGCTGGTGCCGGAGCTCGGAATCGAACCGAGATGGGGTTGCCCCCGCGGGATTTTGAGTCCCGTGCGTCTACCAGTTTCACCACTCCGGCATTTGTCGTGGTATGTAGAAGTTTCAATGAGAGACCTTCGTAAAACGCCCCTTTTTGCCCAATTCCTGCGTCAGGCTCAAATTTTAGTCCTCGAAATACTCAATGTATTCCTGGGGTTAAAATTTTCGCCTTCCTTGTTCCTGAACAAAATTGAACGTTTTTCTAAGGTCTCAATGACTTACAATATTTTTGTCAACTCCTTTGGCCGGTAAAATACGGCAAGTCCTAACGTTTTTCCTCTACCAATGCTCTATAAATTATTTTGCGTTTTAAAACAAGACAATTTCAAAATATCACGAAAAAAACTATTGATACATCAAAACCTATCGAGAGGCTACGAATTTCGATTTAAGTGGTTCATTCCAAACCGTATCGAATGTCTGTTCGAGTTCAATTTTATTGAGAGACGGGGGATGAATACGGGGTCTTTATTCTTAGATATTGGTTTTATGAACTCATGACTATTTCAAGTTCGTAAAAAGGTATATGGTTCATCTAGGTATATTGGAATGCAACAGGTTTTCTTCTATCCCAAATCTTGCCTCTCCGGTCTGCACCGCTTCGCCGTTCAGGCCCTGTATATTTGGTATGATCGGCCTGCCTGCGGTCGATAAATTCAAAGGTTATGCCGACCGGAACTCTGCTTGTACGTCTTTCTTTACCATTTCTGCGGTCTTTTCTAAGATATGGATAAATATTGTTTCTTGATCCTGTAATTTCTTTTGGAAAATAAACGCTTTTTTTCTTTTTTAAAGCCTGCTGCGCGTCACGCCGAACAGGTATAATTTTATTATTAATTCGTTCTTCAAGCAATTCTTTGATCTCTTTCTGTAATCGTCTTTTTTCCTTTTTACGTTTTACAATAAGATTGATCCATGCACACAAGAGGAGAGCTAATAAAAATATCAATATAATGTCTTTCATTTTCCACTTTGCTCCCTTTGATCGGCTTCTTGCTGTAAAATCATGCCTGCCATTACTCCAGCGCACCTACAAAGTCCAAAAAATTTAGTCTCATTATAAAAATATTCTTTGGTAAAATAATTTATAATCATATCATAAATTTGTGATTTTCATGTGTCAAGCAATTTATATATAATTTATGTATAATTTTATAGAATTAGAATATATTGCAGTTTATAAAATAAAATACCATTTTAAGCATCGTATGGATGTTTTATGGATGAGTCGGAAAGTCATAATCGGGACGTTTAGATTAGGAGCCGGGGTAGATTTGAGAACCCAATTAAAAAGCTCCCAGCTGGCAGTGTTTTATCCTGATGCCCATAGCTTCGCAGGCACCACTGATTTTCATTTTGTGGACGTTAAATCGAGTTGCGATATCCCATGCGCTTTTGCAAGAAAGTCTCCCTTGGATTAGCGCTCCGGAAATTGCATTTTTTAAATCCTCGGTTACCGTATGTTGAGGCGCCACGATCTTTTTTTTAGGTTGATACCCAAACAGTCCCAATTGGCATTTTACCAACCGATAATTAATCAGGTCAGTAGTCATACCCACTGCATCTGGTGATACCTTAAGCTCTTTTGCTATTTCAAAAGCAACCGCGCAAGGAACTTCATTTTTATGAGTCCTTTTTAGAATTTCGTTTTTAATTACACTGTCCGGCTGTGCATCCGGCCCATGTTTTTCCACAAATCGTTTACCATTCTGTAGAACCATTATATTTCTCCTTTGATAGGTTATATTTCACAGATCCGTTCTGCCAGGGTGGGGCAGTGTTCCAACATTGCAATTAAGGCGAATCCTATAAACTTTTATACTACCATATTTTTTATAAGCCAAATACAAAATCTGTATTTTTCTTGAACTTAAAAGTTCTGTCTGGTAATTATTGTCCTGGTAAAAATGTTTTAAATGCATAAATTGATGAACGCGTAAAACGTCTTTTGCGATCAAACCGGACGGGTTTCGATAACATTGGAATTTAACAACAGACGGTTATGCCCTTTTTAATAAAACGAAAAAATACATGTCAAATTCACGTCGGAAATGTACCGGTGGGCGGCGATGCGCCTGTTGCGGTCCAGTCCATGACAAACACATTTACTCAAGACGTTCCGGCCACTGTTTCGCAAATTCAGCGCTTGGAAATGGCTGGATGTGAAATTGTAAGGGTGGCCGTACCCGACTTGGAGGCCGCCCAAGCAATTTCTTCAATAAAGGAAAAAGTATCTATCCCGATTATCGCTGACATACATTTTGATTATCGTTTGGCAATCGCCGCGGTAAAGGCAGGTGCTGACGGGCTGAGACTCAATCCCGGTAATATCGGCAGCAATAAAAAAATAAAAGCGGTCGTTGACTGTGCAAAGACGGTTAACATCCCGATTAGAATCGGTGTGAATTCCGGCTCCCTTGAAAAAGACATCCTGAAGAAATATAATGGGATAACTTCAGAAGGCATGGTTGAAAGTGCCATGCGGCATATTGATTTATTAAAATCATTGGATTTTCACAATATAAAAATTTCGATTAAAGCCTCTGATGTACATCGTACCGTAGAGGCTTACAGGCTCCTTTCCTCAAAAACTGATTTGCCGCTTCATGTTGGGGTGACAGAGGCGGGAGGCCTTTATTCAGGAATCGTCAAGTCATCCCTCGGCATAGGAATGCTTCTTGCGGACGGTATCGGAGATACCATCCGTGTCTCTTTAACACGGGATCCGGTTGAAGAGGTTAGGGTTGGATATGAAATTCTAAAAGCACTTGATATCCGACGGTATGGGCCTGACATTATATCATGCCCGACCTGCGGACGCTGTAAAATCGATCTCTTTAATATTGTGGAACGTATTGAGAAGGCATTACTGTTAAAGCCCTTGCCTATTAAACTTGCCATCATGGGCTGCATTGTAAACGGGCCGGGAGAAGCTAAAGAAGCAGATATTGGTATTGCGGGTGGTGACGGCATAGGGATTCTGTTCAAGAAGGGAAAAGTGATAAAAAAGTTTCCCGAAGAGAAACTGGTCAAGGTTTTACTGGCTGAGGTTGAAAAATTTAATAATAATAGGAATTCGGAATGGGAAAACAAAACAAAACGGCAATAACTCCTACTCGATCGGAAGATTATCCAGAATGGTACCAACAGGTGGTCAAGGCATCTCAAATGGCAGACCAATCGCCCGTTAGAGGATGTATGGTTATAAAACCCTGGGGGTATGCACTCTGGGAAAATATCATGCGCATACTTGATGATATGTTTAAAGAGACAGGGGTTAAAAATGCGTATTTCCCTCTTTTTATTCCGCTTTCTTTTCTTGAAAAAGAAGCTGAACATATAGAAGGATTTGCAAAGGAATGTGCAATTGTTACCCATCACAGACTTGAAAAAGGGGTCAACGGTGGTCTTGAGCCTTCAGGAATACTCAATGAGCCATTAATTGTGCGGCCGACTTCTGAAACCATTATTGGAGATTCATTTTCCAAATGGGTTTCAAGTTATCGGGATCTTCCGCTTCTTATAAACCAGTGGGCAAATGTTGTCCGGTGGGAAATGCGAACTCGTGTATTTTTACGAACCAGTGAATTTTTATGGCAAGAAGGACACACGGTGCATGCCACAGCACAAGAAGCCATTGAACGGACCCAACTGATGCTCGATGTTTATTCCAGGCTTGCCGAAGAATGCTTGGCTATGCCGGTGATCAAGGGGAGAAAGACTGCCTCGGAAAGATTTCCCGGAGCAGTTGACACCTTGTGTATCGAAGCAATGATGCAGGACAGAAAAGGTCTACAGGCCGGAACCTCACACTTTTTGGGGCAGAATTTTGCCAAAGCTTCTGAAATAAAGTTTCAGTCTTCCATAGAAAAAGAGGAATATGCCTGGACCACCTCATGGGGAGCGTCAACTCGCCTTATCGGCGGACTAATAATGACGCACGGCGATGATGATGGTATCATTCTTCCGCCCAGGGTTGCATCGTCACATGTAGTTCTGATGCCCATAATCCGAAACCCTGAGGACAGGATGACCGTTATGACCTATGCTGAAAGCCTGGCAAAAGAACTGAAAGAAAAATTTTACCATCACCGCCGCCTTGAGGTGGAAATTGACGATCGCGAAATCGGGGGAGCCAGAGGATGGGAATGGATTAAAAAAGGAATACCGGTGAGAGTTGAAATTGGCCCCAGAGACATTGCCGACAATTCTGTATATGTCGGAAGGAGAGATAAGGAGCACAGAAACAGGACTTCGATAGAAAGAGATCGTTTTGTTGGGGAAATAACAAATATTCTGGATGAAATACAACAGACTCTTTTTGATCGTGCCCTTTTGTTTAGAAAAGCGCATTCTGTAACCCTGGACGATAAAAAAGAATTTTACAAATTTTTCACCCCGAGAAACCCGGAACAGCCTGAAATTCATGGTGGATTCGCATTCACGCACTGGTGCGGGGAAGATCATTGCGAATCGAAAATAAAAGAAGATCTAAGTGTGACCATTAGATGCATTCCTCTGTCCGGCCCATCGGAAAAAGGCGAGTGTATTTATTGCGGCGGACCGAGCAGCGGGCGGGTTGTATTTGCAAAGGCATATTAATCTATACGATGATCCGTATCAATGACATAATTGATAAAATTACCGGATATTATCCAGATGCGGATCTGGACATCATAGACCGCGCCTATATTTACTCGGCCAGGGTCCACGATGGTCAGGTGCGTCTGTCCGGAGAACCCTATCTTTCTCACCCCTTGGAAGTCGCCGGCATTCTGGCTGACATGAAACTCGATGTGATAAGCGTTGCGTCAGGCCTGTTGCACGATGTGATCGAAGATACCCATGCCACCCCGAAAGAAATAAATTCTATGTTCGGCGAGGAAATTACCCATATCGTTTCGGGGGTAACCAAATTAAGTGCTCTCCCTTTTAGCAGCGGTTCTCAGGCACGCCAGGCCGAAAGTATCAGAAAGATGATTCTTGCCATGGCGGACGATATTCGGGTCATACTGATCAAGCTTGCGGACCGGCTTCACAATATGAGGACTCTGGAATTTCAATCGGAGAAAAAAAGGGTAAAAATAGCGCAGGAAACCATTGACATCTATGCTCCTATTGCAGCCCGTCTCGGTATTTACTGGATAAAAAAAGAGCTGGAAGACACCTCGTTTATGTACCTTCAGCCCGAGGAATATTCTAAAATAGAAAATTATGTTAATAAAGACAAAGAGGAGGGTGAACAATACATAGAAACCGTTAAAAGCTTTATCAAGAAAAAAATGGATGAGCACAATTTAAAATGCGAAGTACTGGGAAGATATAAGTATTTTTACAGCATCTATAAAAAAATGATTTCCCAGAACCTTGATTTTGAAGAAGTGTATGATATTATTGCATTCAGGATAATCCTCGATACAATCCCACAGTGCTATGAAGCTCTTGGTTTGATACATTCCCTCTGGAAGCCAGTTGCCAAAAAGTTCAAAGATT
>JASFHC010000034.1:0-13573 GCA_050123435.1 Desulfobacterales bacterium | reverse complement strand
GAATACAAGGAGTATTTTGAGGATTAAAATTTGAGTCTGACGATGGGATTGGACAAAAGGAAGCGTTTTGCAAAGGTTTCATCTCTGCGGTGTAACAGAGTGCTGTAATCATTATGAACGCAATAAGGGTCAAGTAAACTGGGTGCAGCCCTTCAAGCTTTTAGAGTTTGAAGGGTTTTTTTATCCTCTGATACCGGCAGGGGAATCACCCGAAAAGGGAAAAGGAGGGGTTTTTAAAGGCAGAAGTTACCTTGGGTCGCTATCTCCCGATCAAGGTGTTAACACTCCTCCTTAACCCTTAACTTAACATTTTTTAAGCAGCAGCTGAATCTTACACGAGTCGGAGGCTTGCATATGCAAGGCAATTAAGGTGAAGTCATAGTGAATTATTACGAGTCCTTAATAACGCAGCAGATGGAAGCCCCCGGCTTGCCCTTTGGGTGAAAATTAATGAATGAAAAAGATCATCATCCGACCTGCCCGCTCGTGCCTCGCAGTGGCAGGCGGGTTTACCATCTGGGTAAAAAGTATATTTCTATGCTTTTGTTTAAACCCGCTTCAAATAAGTCGTTTAAAAACTTGCATTAATTTTCATGTAAGATTTAGTTAATAATATATATGCATATGCTTCGCAATAGAAAAATTCCGGTTTATTAAATGGTGATATTGGTCCCATAATTTATTAGTATTTCAGACAAAAAAACAATATGCAGCATCAATTAATGAGGAGAAGAAAATCATGAAGATGGATATTTTTAATGAAATGGAAGCATCGGAACTTAGAAAATATATTGAATTCCTCCTTTGGCACTACAGAGTGGTTGATGCGTTTTGGTTTATCTATGTGGCCGAGCGTTTTGGCCAGCCAACAGCAGAGCGAATTAACGAGAAGGTGTGGGACCGTGTTTCCTCAATGGCCGCAAAAGATCTGATCTCCCGATTTCAAATCAAGGAAAAAGGCCTAAAAGGTTTTGTTAACGCACAGAGATTTTTCCCTTGGTGCATCCTGGTGGGATATGAGATCCAAGAATCGGACGAGGAAGTGATCATCTCTGTGCCGTCCTGCCCCACACAGGAAGCCAGGCTCAGGCGAGGCCTGAAAGAATTTGATTGCAAGGAAATGCACCGCGGCGAATTTACAAGCTTTGCTCATGAAATAGACGATGCCATTCGAGTTGAGTGCCTTTTCGCTCCTCCGGATTCTCATCCCAAAGATATGTTCTGCAAGTGGCGATTCTATCTCGAAAAATAGAGAGAAGAGGGGAAAGTATGAGAAGAAAAGGTTTAAAAATGAGTTTTGGAGTCCTGATAAGTTGACGTTTTCACCCCATATTATCAAAGAGTTGCTACAGACTTCAGATCAACAAGTGCAGGAGCTCAGAGAAACGTATGCACTCCTGCCGGCAACCCGATGCCGGCGTAAAACGCAGTGCTGTTCAATGTTGCCGGAAATGACCCTGGTGGAAGCACTGCCGGTCATTCGGCGCTTAAGGGAAATGGCTGCTGGCATGCGAAAACGGTTGATTCAAAAAATAATCGGATATTTCTTTTTAAATCCCGTAGAGATTACATCGTGCCCCTTCTTGGAGGGTAAAGAATGCCAGATTTACCTGGATCGTTTTTTTGGCTGTCGATCCTACGGACTGTGGTCGCGAGCCTACTATGAGACCATTGCGGCACGTGATCATAAGGCTAAGAAACACTTGCAGGAACAGTGGAAACGTCTGGGAGTATTGCTTCCGAAAAAAGTTGTCGATTTTCAGGTGCCATACTGCCTGTGCGTGGAAACAAATGGAGCTGCGGTTATAGATGATAAGATGCTTCTTCAGACCTCAGATACCATTGAAGCGATATCCGCTGGTTTTTCTTCCTGGCATCAATCGTTTGGTCAGAGATATTTTTCTGATCTGAGTTTTCTATTATCCGCCTTAATGTTCGGTTACACCGAAGCGGTCCAAAAGAAATTTACCCTAGTCCGTGATATGGTGAATACTGAAAATAGGACAAAACTGGATAAAATAATCCAAGAGCTTCCCGACCTATGTGAAGCGTTGATCTGATATTTTACCGATTTCGTCCGGCCCTCTTATGTTTAAAATGACAGCCATGACCTTACATGAATCGACGTTTCTTTGGCTCGCGCGATTATTTCAGCAAGATCCAGCGTCAGTAATTTACGATCTTCCATAACCGGTTGACCGTTAATAATGGAATGCCTGACATCGTTTCCCCTGGCAGCATAGACCAGGTGAGATGCTGCGTTATACATGGGAGTAAGATGCGGTTTATGAGTGTCTATCACAATGACATCTGCCTTTTTTCCGACTTCTAAAGAACCGGTGACATTCTGAAGCCCCAATACTCTTGCCCCGTGAATAGTGGCCATTTTTAATACAGAAGGAGCGTCCATGACGGTAGGATCAAGGGTGTTTACCTTGTGAAGTTTGGCAGCCGTATCCATCTCTGAAAAAAGATCAAGGTTGTTATTGGAAGCGCAACCATCCGTTCCCAACCCCACGGTCAAGCCCTGTGAAAGCATTTGGGGAATCGGGGCAATACCAGATGCCAATTTCATATTGCTTTCCGGATTATGAACCACGTTTACCCCGTGTACGGCCATTGTTCTTATATCCGCATCCTCAAGATGAACGCAATGATCTGCGATCAGGTGAGGGCCTAAAAGTCCCAATGAATCAAGATGCTTAACCGGTGTTTTTCCATATCGTTTTTTTATTTCAGAAACTTCAGTTAATGTTTCTGCGACATGGATAATCAGCGGCACATGATATTTTAGAGCCAGTTCATTAGAAGCGGTAAGGAGTTCCGGGCTACAGGTAAAAAGGGAATGAGGCTCTACGGCAATTGAGACAAGGGGGTCTTTTCGCCATTTTTGAATCAACGATTCTGTATACTCAAGACCTTTTTCAACAGGTCCGTAATTTGGCGAAGGAAAATCGTACAAGACTTCTCCCACCAGACACCTTACCCCGGTTTTTCGAGCCGCCGTTGCCACCTGGTCTTCAAACAGATACATGTCACAGAATGTGGTTGTGCCGGACATAATCATTTCTGCAAGGGCAAGCAGGGTTCCGGTGTAAACAAATTCCGCATCCATCTTACGTTCTGCCGGAAAGATGTAATTGTTTAACCATTCCATGAGAGGAAGGTCATCGGCAAGTCCCCGAAAAAGGCTCATGGCTGCGTGGGTATGACAGTTTACCAGGCCGGGAAGCATCAGACCGCCCCCCGCATCTATGATCTTTTCGGCTTTAAATGAAGTGGGGTTTCCGGTCCCGATTTTGGAAATACTGTCGCCACGAATACATAAAAAGCCGTTTTCAAAAATAGAATTTTCCGAATCCAAGGTCAAAATAGTGCCATTTTTTATGATAATATCTGCCTGTTTCATGATTTATTCTCCCGGCGATATTTGTTGTGTCTTAATCTGTTGGGCATCCGTGCTGTTTTTTTACCTGGAGAGTTCTAATTCGTCAAGCGAGCTTGACAATAAAATAGGATTATATCATGAAGTGGTATAGGAGAATTCAGAAATATATTCTGTTACAATACCAAAATAAATTTTTTTAAGACGATCTTCAATGGAAACAAATGGATTTTGACATTGTCATACATAACGGTCTCATTATTACGGTTAATTCTGATTTTGAAATCATTGAAAACGGCATGGTTGGTATAAGCAAAGGAACGATCCTCAAAATTGAAGCACGGGCAGACGATAAACCTCTGCCTGAGGCAAAAGAAATAATTGATGCCAACGGCGGCATCATTATGCCCGGTCTGGTAAATACCCATACCCATCTTCCCATGACATTGTTCAGAGGTCTTGCCGATGACATTCCTCTGGCACTATGGCTGGATGAACTTATCTTTCCCTGTGAGGTCAAATACTTAACCCCAGAAACGGTCTGTCTTGGGACACTTGTGGCTTGCGCAGAAATGATGCTCTCGGGAACAACGACCTGCTGTGACGGATATTTTTTCGAGGATGACGTTGCAGCGGCAGTTTATAAATCCGGAATTCGGGGAGTATTGGGACAGGGGGTTATCGATTTTCCTGCGCCAGGGGTACCTGATCCCTCAGACAATATCAAGAACGCGGTAGCGTTTGTTGAAAAATGGCAGGAAGTATCTCCTTTAATAACTCCCTCAATATTTTGCCATTCTCCGTATACTTGTTGCGAAGAGACACTAAAAAAGGCCAAAGACGTCTCTGATTCAAAAGCACTTCTTTTTCAGATACATGCGGCTGAAACCAAAAACGAATATGTAAGGATTCAGACTCAACAGCAAACGACTCCGATCAAGTACCTGGATAGAATCGGCATCCTGGATGAAAATACGCTGATTGTTCACGGCATATGGTTGGATGACGATGACATTGAGATCATCGCAAAACGCCGGTCAAAGGTTTCCCATAACCCCCAGAGCAATATGAAGCTTGCCTCAGGTATTGCGCCGGTTCCGAGTCTATTAAACGCCGGCGTAACGGTGGGTCTTGGTACGGACGGGTGTGCCAGCAATAATGATTTGGATCTTTTTCATGAAATGGACACGGTTGCCAAGCTTCATAAAGTGAATCTTCTCGATCCCACGGTCATGGATGCTAGATCCGTATTGAAAATGGCCACTCGGGACGGCGCAAAAGCCATAGGCCTTGATAAACATATCGGCTCCCTTGAACCGGGCAAGCAGGCCGATGTCATTATCGTCGATACAGACAAACCTCACCTGGTTCCCATGTACAATCCCGTATCCCATATGATTTATACCGCCCAGGGTTCGGATATAAGGGATGTGATCGTTGCCGGAAGAATTCTTGTAAGAAATAAGAACCTGCTGACCATAGACCTGGAAGATATATTGGAAAGACTCACCCAATTAAGTGAGAGCATAAGGAAAAAGTAAAAAATTCGAGCCCAAAGGACGAGGTTATAAAAAATTGAAAAATATCATTAGATCGGCACGGGGCCGAAAACCAGTTGATCTTGTTTTGGCCAATGCACGGATCATCAATGTCTTCTCTGGAGAAATTTTTGATGCTGATATTGCTGTTGCTCATGGGTATATCGTAGGGTTCGGCTCATATTCAGCTAAGAAAACGGTGGATATCGGCGGACGTTTCGTAGCTCCTGGTTTTATTGATGCACACGTTCATATCGAAAGTTCAATGATGGGTATTACCGAGTTTGCCCGTGCCGTGGTTGCTTGCGGCACCACCACCGTGGTGGCAGATCCCCATGAGATTGCCAATGTTCTCGGTACTGAGGGAATAGACTATATGCTTCGATCGAGCCAGGGTCAGCCCATGAATATCTATTTTACCCTCCCGTCCTGCGTTCCCGCCACAAACATGGAAACTTCTGGTGCAGTACTTACGGCAGAGGATCTTTTGCCGTTTATGGGCCATGAGCAGATTTTGGCATTGGCCGAAATGATGAACTATCCGGGTGTAATCGATGAAGATCCGGAAGTTCTGAGAAAAATAGATATGGCCAAAAGAGGCCATAAACCTGTGGATGGTCACGCGCCGGGACTTTCCGGTCATGACCTTTGCGCTTATATATCCGCCGGAATTTCAAGTGACCATGAATGTACCACTGAACGGGAGGCAAAAGAAAAACTTAATTTGGGAATGCACATCATGATCCGGGAGGGGACAGCGGCAAAAAATCTGGAAGCATTGATCCCGGTTGTAAACGAGCGAACCGCTCGCCGTATAATGTGGTGCACGGATGACAGACATCCACAAGACATTCTGGAAAAAGGGCATATTGATTCCATGGTTCGTAAAGCCATATTTGCCGGCCTTGACCCTGTTATTGCGATTCAAATAGCCACGATTAATCCTGCTGAATATTTCCGGATCAAAACTGTCGGCGCGATCTCTCCGGGCCGAAGAGCGAATTTGGTGGTGTTTTCAGATATTTACTCTCCATACATGGAAGCCGTGTATTATGGCGGCGTTCTGGTGGCTGAAAATGGAAAGAGTTTAGCTGAAATCAAAAAGCCGGATCCTGTTATTTTTCCGACGTCCATGAACGTTGACACGAAACAAATAGATCTTTCCATCCCGGCGGTAAAAAGGCACATCAGAGTCATGGATATCGTGCCGGGCCAGATAATCACCGGGCAACGCATAATGGAGGCGATGATATCGGAAGGCAAGGCCGTTGCCGACTCCTATCGTGATATTTTGAAAATTGCGGTCATTGAACGTCATACCGGTTCGGGCAATGTGGGAAAAGGGTTTGTCAGAGGTTTCGGCCTGAAACGTGGAGCCATTGCATCCAGTGTGGCCCATGACTCCCACAATATCATTGTTGTAGGAACAAATGATGATGATATGAACGCGGCAATCCGGGCTATCGTAAAAATGGGAGGGGGTCTGGCGGCAGCCTATGACAAAAAGGTCTGCGCTGATCTTGCCCTTCCCATCGCAGGTCTTATGTCCCAGGAACCGATTCCAGCGGTGCGTTATCGGATGGACCGACTGATCAGTGTCGCCAGGCAGTTGGGAACAATACTTTCCGATCCGTTTATGACACTCTCGTTTTTGGCACTTCCCGTTATTCCCGAGTTGAAAATCACGGATAAAGGGCTGGTAGATGTTGCCCGGTTTAAAATCGTGTCTTTGTTTGTAGATTAGATTGTGTCCATTTATGGATGGGCACTAAATGGAATCCTTTTTTGATTGAACCTTCATCCCTGACGCACAGAAATGAATCCGGCCTGAGAGACAGTTAGGCTGTCTGTGTTATGTATGATTAACTTGCTGATTTTTCTAATTAAATTCCTCCAAAGACTGTAGAACTTTAGACGGTAAAATTTGCCAAAAAATGGCAAAGATATTGCCGAATATTGTCGCAATAGCACGGGCGAAGCGATCTGATTATTCAGCATAACCTGATGGAATTTAATCATTTTTTGATTTTCTTCAATGTGCTTATAATTTTTGCATGGTTTTTGCAGTAATTTAGCTGAACCTTGTTACGATGATAGAATACAGAGGGCTGACATATGAAATTAAATTCTTTTATCCAATTTATTATTATACTGATATTATTATATCTTATTGGAGGATGTGCGGATGGCGTGCCGTGTTTTTTTAATGGCAAGGTTTTCCGTTATCCTGATTCGAAGATTGTGAACTTGATGCGCCTGAAGGATGGTTGTTATGCCGAGCTTGAAACCAACGATTCATGGAAAAACGTATTAGAATATTACAAAAATCATATGAGCAAAACCGGCTGGTCAATACGGGTTGAACGAGAATTTTCAGCACCCGATAGTGATGGCCCAACAGCAGCCACTTTTTTGGTTTTTTTAAAAGACGATGACGGATTAATGATTGATACGTATCCGTCAGTTAGCGGCGATAAAACACAGATCGCTTTGTTTATGGGAGACATTAGTGAATAATAAAGGTTTCACGTTGACTGAACTGACCGTTACTCTTGCCGTTTTGGGCATAATATCGGCCATTTCCATACCCAGTTATCTTTCCTGGCTTCCCAGATACCGGTTGCAAACATCCGTGAGACAAATTTATGATGACATGAATATGGCGAGATCCAGAGCAGTAAAAAACAACACCGTCGCAGTTACAATATTTGACATTTCAAACGACACGTATACAGTATTTTTAGATACAAGTGAAAACTGGGCTTTGGACGCGGGCGAAACCATCCTAAGTAACGGTACGCTGGAAAATGACGTAGATATTACCGGATCTACATTTACTAATAATACGTATGGATTTAATAGTAGAGGCATGATCAAAACCCCTGCAGTCCCGGGTGATGTTCGTTTGACAAATTCAAGCGGACTGTTTTTGGGGGTGCGCGTAACTACTTCTGGCTGTATCGAAATTATAAAGAGCACGGATGGAGGCACCACTTGGGGATGATGCAAAATTTAGTCTGAACTCGTTTTTTTGTTATTGAGGATGAGCAATTCCAGGACGGGATGACACAAAAAACTCAATCTTTCCGAAAGATATCTTCTGTTTTGTTCAAAATTTTCAATTTTTTTCTTGACCCCTCCCTTTTTCTGAGATAAGGAATCCAGCTTGGTTATATTCTATCTGGTTATGACGCGCTTTCCTCTCCTTGTCAGCGAAGGAAAAAAGCGCACGGTGATAACATTGCAGGTCTGTACCTCACCACTGAAGCGTGACGTTTGTGCAAAGATCAGCATAAAGGGTACGGCCTAAAAAGGATTCGGAGGCACGATCAGATATGCTGACAGAATATTATCCTATCCTCTATACTGTAATTCTCGCCATTATCTTCGCCGGCGTGACTGTCTTTCTCTCACATATCCTCGGCCCCAGGCGCAAGTTTAAGGTTAAAAACGAGCCTTATGAATGCGGGCTTCCAAGCGAAGGCATCCAATACGTGGATACCCCGATCAAGTTTTATGTCATCGCGTTGCTCTTTCTTGTTTTTGACCTCGAAGCTGTCTTCCTGTATCCGTGGGCCGTCTATTACAAAAAACTAGGCCTGTTCGGATTCGTGGAAATGCTTCTTTTTATTTTGGTTCTATTATTTTGTTACATTTATGTATGGAAAAAGGGAGCGCTGGAATGGGAATAGAAAATTACCTGCAGGGTGAAAACTATATGGTTACAAGTTTGACAAAACTGGTCAACTGGTCACGAAGCAACTCCGTGTGGCCATGCACGTTCGGCCTTGCATGCTGTGCCCTTGAGATGATCGCAAGCACACTGTCCGATTTTGACATTTCCAGGTTTGGCTCCGAGGTTTTTCGACCGTCACCCCGGCAGGCAGACTTACTTATCGTTGCAGGGACATTGACCAAAAAAATGTCGGTTATGGTCAAAAGAATATACGATCAGATGGCGGATCCGAAATGGGTCATTGCCATGGGGGCCTGCTCTTCTTGTGGGGGTATATTTCAAAGCTACGCTGTGGTCCAGGGGGTGGACCAGATCATACCAGTGGATGTTTATATTCCCGGTTGTCCTCCGCGCCCTGAAGCCGTGCTGGCCGGTCTTATGAAAATTCAGGAAAAAATAAGGACGGAAAAACTGGACCAGAGGCCGGATTTTAACGGCTGAACGCTGAAACAAAGGATGGAAGCGAATGAGTTATAAAAACGTTATTCAAACTATCCATAAAAAATTTCCGGATGCGGTTGTAAAAGAGGTCGTAAACAAAGGCCAAAGGGAGATCACTTTGGCGCAAAGCCAGTTTTATGAAGCCATGTGCGTCCTTCAAGATAATCCTGACCTCCCCTATGACCTGCTCATCGATATACTGGGGATTGACTATACCCCCAGAACCCCCCGTTTCGATCTGGTATATATTCTCCTATCAACAAAGGATTTCAGCCGCCTCATTGTAAGACTTCAGGCGGAAGAAGGGGAAGAAATTCCGAGCGTGAGCAGTATCTGGCATTCCGCTGACTGGGGGGAAAGAGAAGTCTACGATCTTATGGGAATACCCTTTTCAGACCACCCTGATTTAAAACGCATCCTTACCTGGAAAAACTTTGAGGGGCATCCGTTGCGCAAGGACTTCCCCCTTGAGGGAAAAGATTTTGACAAACCGTTTGATCCGGAAACTATTGAGGATTACACGTAAAGGAAGCTTTCTGTTTTCACACGACAATCGGTTTTTTCAAATAACGATTTTAAATACCTTACTGAAAGACGAGTGTAGAAACCATGGCTGAAAGCAAAACAATAACCCTGAACATGGGGCCCCACCATCCCGCGACACACGGTGTACTTCGAATCGTACTGGAACTGGAAGGTGAAACCATTATAAACGCAACTCCCCGTATCGGTTACCTGCACCGGGGGATCGAAAAACTTGCTGAAAGCAGGAACTATCAACAGATAATTCCCTTGACCGACAGGCTCGATTATGCATCCGCTTCGGCAAACAATATGGGGTACTGTGTGACGGTGGAAAATCTGATGGGGATTGAGGTGCCCAAACGGGCCCAGTATCTCAGGGTGATCATGGCAGAGCTTGCCCGAATTATGGGCCACCATCTCTGGATCGGTACCCATGCCTTGGACATCGGCGCGATGAGCGTCGTTTTTTATGCATTCAGGGACCGGGAAATGATCATGAACATTAACGAAGAGATATCCGGATACCGGCTGACTCCCACTTTTTTCCGTATCGGCGGAGTGGCTCATGACGCAACGCCTAAATTCATAAAAATGGTGCGAGACTTTGTAAAATGGTTTCCCAAGGGACTTGACGGTTACCATAAGCTTTTAACAGAAAACAAGATATGGACGACCCGGACCATGGACATCGGAACCATTTCTGCGGAAGACGCGGTCAATTACGGCTTGACCGGACCGAGCCTCAGAGGGTCCGGGGTGGCCTATGACCTGCGAAAGGCATTTCCGTACAGCAGTTATGATGATTTTGATTTTCAAATACCGGTGGGAGATAAAGGGGATGTATATGACCGCTACTTGGTGCGTATGGAGGAGTTTAGCCAGTCCCTTAAAATTATTGATCAGGCCATTGAAAACTTGCCTGAAGGTCCTGTAAATGTTGACAATCCATGGATAACTAATCCCGATTTGGATGAAGTGCAAAAGGATATCAGTGCGCTAATCAGACGTTTCATGATTCATATAAAAGGCCCCGTCGCTCCTGAAGAGGAGGTCTATCACGCGGTTGAAGGGGCCAAAGGAGAGCTCGGGTTTTACTTGGTTGGCGATGGGAGCGAACATCCTTACCGGCTTAAAATAAGATCTCCATGCTTTTACCTGGCCAGTGCGCTTCCCCGTCTCATGGTGGGACATATGGTGGCAGATGCCATTGCCATCATCGGGAGCATCGATGTTGTTTTAGGCGAAATCGACAGGTAAGACAGGATATTTAATATTCAGACAGATTTCATTTATATATTTGACCGAAAAAGGGAAAGATGAGTATGGTCAGGTTAACGATCGACGGAAGTGAGGTTGAGGTTCCCGAGGGGACGACGATTCTCCAGGCCGCTGAAAAAGCAGGTATTCGTATTCCAACCCTCTGTTACCACAAGAGGTTGCCGCCCATCGAGTCATGCAATATGTGCATCGTTGATATTGAGGGAGAAGAAGAGCCGGTTAATTCCTGCGCGGCTTCGGTTTCAGAAGGCCTTGTTGTTACTACGAATTCAAAGGCCCTCCATGAACAGCGCATGGCGAATCTGAAAAAGATATTAAAACACCACCCCCTAGACTGTCCCGTATGTGACAAAGCCGGGGAATGCGAACTCCAGGATATTGTATACGAATTCGGTATCGAAGATGTTCCCTATGAACCCCGCAAGGTAAAAAGAGATGATACCTACTCCACAACACTGATCCGTTACTGGGCAGACAGATGTATCCTGTGCGGACGCTGCGTCGCGGCATGTAGCGATCTCAAACAGATCGGGGCTCTGGAAATACAGGGGGAAGATGAACATGCACGGATTGTTGTAGATCCTGATAAATGCAAATCTTGTGGGGAATGCCTCATGGTATGTCCCACCGGCGCCCTGACCGAAAATCTCAGCAAGTACAAGGGAAGGCCCTGGCTGGTCAAGAGAGTTTGGACCACATGCTCCTACTGCGGTTGCGGGTGCCAGTTTCAACTGAACGTTTTGGACAACCGGGTTATCGGCATTACCACCGATGTAGACACCGGCGTAAACCGGGGAAGCGTCTGCGACAAAGGGCGCTTCGGATATGAGTATATCGGAGACGAAAGCCGCCTAAAAAAACCGCTTATAAAAGAAAACGGCGCCTTCAGGGAGGCAAGCTGGGAAGAGGCTCTGGATACCGTGGCCGAAAAGCTCAAGGTCATCCGTGACGAACACGGCCCGGACGCTATCGCAGGACTTACTTCGGCCAAATGCACCAATGAAGAAAACTTTCTTTTCCAAAAATTTATTCGCGCGGTGATCGGGACCCATAACGTGGATCACTGCGCCCGGCTCTGACATTCTTCAACGGTGGCAGGTCTTGCCGCCACATTGGGAAGCGGGGCCATGACAAACCCCATCGGTGACGTTCTCAAGACGGAAGTTATCTTGGCAACCGGAACCGACACCACGAGCAATCATCCCATCATTGCCAACTACATTATGGAAGCTGTCCATCAGAATGGGGTAAAGCTCCTTGTGATCGATCCGAGGCGTATCGAGCTGGTGGATCACGCCGACCTCTGGCTGCAACACAATCCGGGCACCGACGTTGCCTTGTTAAACGGGCTCATGCACATCATTCTTAAAGAGAATTTGCAGGATCAGGCCTACATCGATGAGCGGATGGAGGGTTTTGAGGAATTGAAAAGCTGCGTTGAAAAATATACCCCGGAATACGTCTCATCTATTACCGGGGTTCCTGAAGAAAAACTTTATGCTGCAGCCCGGCTCTATGGAGAAGCCGATCCCGCAGCAATCCTCTATACCATGGGGATAACCCAGCACACCACCGGGACAGATAACGTCAAATCTTGTGCCAACCTGGCCATGCTCTGCGGCAACGTGGGAAAGGTCGGCGGCGGCGTGAATCCCCTCCGCGGCCAGAACAACGTCCAGGGGGCCTGTGATATGGGCGGCCTGCCCAATGTCTTTCCCGGCTATCAAGCGGTTACCGTCGATGACGTCAGGAAGAAATTTTCAGATGCATGGGGGGTGGAAGGCTTTCCGTCCACGCCCGGCCTTACAATTACTGAGATGTTCGATGGCGCCGAGTCCGGTAAAGTAAAAGCCATATATGTCATGGGAGAAAATCCCGTTTTGAGCGACCCGGACAAACATCACATCGAACATTGTATAGAAAGTTTAGATTTTTTTGTGGTTCAGGATATATTTCTTACGGAGACCGCAAAACTGGCCGACGTTGTGCTGCCGGCGGCCTGTTTTGCGGAAAAGAACGGAACGGTTGTAAACACCGAACGCAGAGTCCAGAGGGTTCGGAAGGCTGTGGAACCTCCGGGAGAAGCCAGAGAGGACACATGGATCATCAGCGAAATCTCCAGCAGGATGGGCTATACCATGCCCGCAACAACTCCGGAAGAAATCATGGAGGAGATAAAACTGTTGACCCCCAGCTATAAAGGCATAACGTACCAGCGAATTGAAAAGGACGGAATTAGCTGGCCGTGTCCGGATGAAGATCATCCGGGGACGCCCGTGCTTCACGTGGGAAAATTCGCCAGGGGCAAGGGGCTTTTCTTTGCCATTGATTACATACCCCCTGCCGAGGAAGTCGATGACGAGTACCCGTTTGTACTCAGCACCGGCCGGGTTCCGCAACACTTTCATACCGGAACCATGACCCGTCGCGGTACCGGCTTGAATCGTCTTTGCCCGGAACCCATTGCGCAACTAAATCCTGAAGATGCTGAAAAGCTGAACGTATCGGACGGTGATTTTATAGAAATTACCTCAAGACGGGGCAGTATAAAAGTCAAAACATGGCTCACGGAGCGTTCCAGCCCCGGAATGGTTTTTATGCCGTTCCATTTCCATGAAGCTCCGGCAAACATCCTAACACATTCTAAAGTCGACCCGGTGGCAAAGATAC